>JAISRK010000056.1 GCA_031273665.1 Holosporales bacterium | reverse complement strand
CCTTCGGCGGGAGTGGCTTCAAAATTGTACATGTGCCCAGTTTCTTCTTGGAACGCAATCAGCAACGCACGGAAATGGTCCAGGATGCGACGCGCCAGTGCGTGACCTTCCGGAGACGTAAGATCGTAGGCCCCTTTGGAGAAATTTCGCACCATTTCGTTCACGCCATTAGCGCCAATCGTTGAGAAATGGTTGCGCAGCGTGCCTAGATACCGCTTAGTGTAAGGAAACAATCCAGAATCCATATGGCGTTGAATGACTTTCCTTTTGATCTCCAAACTTTGCTTAGCAAAGGTACAAAGTTCTGTAATCCGGGCTTTGAGACCCTCTTCATCGCCTTGATGTAGGTACCCGATACGCGCACAGTTCAAAGTAACAACGCCGATAGATCCCGTCTGTTCTGCCGAACCAAATAGGCCGTTCCCACGTTTTAAAAGCTCCCGCACATCCAATTGCAAGCGGCAGCACATCGAGCGCACCATCCCCGGTGTTAAGTCGGAATTTAGAAAATTTTGGAAATAAGGTAGGCCATACTTCGCCGTCATTTCAAAAAGAGCATCCGTATTCGGGCCGTCCCACTGGAAGTCTTCTGTCAGGTTGTATGTCGGAATAGGGAAGGTAAACACACGTCCTTTTGAATCCCCTTGAGACATGACTTCGATATACGCACGGTTAATGAGGCCCATTTCTTCTTTCAGATCTCCGTACGTAAACGGCATTTCTTTGCCACCGACGATAGGCGCCTGCGTCCTGAGATCTTCCGGACACACCCAGTCGAATGTTAGGTTTGTAAATGGGGTTTGAGTCCCCCAACGCGAAGGAACGTTCAGGTTATAGATAAACTCTTGCATATTCTGCTTAATTCTCTCGTAGGGGAGCTTATCTAGGTGGACGAAAGGAGCAAGATAGGTGTCAAACGAGCTAAATGCTTGAGCGCCTGCCCATTCGTTCTGCAGCGTTCCCAAGAAATTCACCATCTGCCCGAGAGCACTCGAAAAATGCTTGGGGGGGCCCGCTTCTGCCTTTCCCGCAACGCCATTAAAGCCTTCATTCAGCAGCATTCGAAGAGACCACCCCGCACAATATCCCGATAACATGTCGAGATCGTGGATATGGAAATCCCCTTCGCGATGTGCAGAGCCAATATGCTCTGGATACACGTGATTAAGCCAATAATTGGCGATCACTTTTCCCGATGTATTAAGAATCAATCCTCCGAGAGAATACCCTTGATTCGCATTGGCCCTGACTCGCCAGTCCAAGCGATCAAGATACTCATTCACAGAGGCAACAACATCAAAAAGGGACTGACGATCTTGGCGCAATTTCGCGTGCTGATCACGGTACACAATGTAAGCGCGCGCCGTTTTGAGGAAATTCGCCGAAATAAGCGTTTGTTCGACAATATCCTGGATTTGTTCGACTGTCGGAGCCTTGGCTATAAATCGGTGCCGCAACACTTTTGCGACCTGAGCGGCGAGGAGATGGGATTCATCGACGCCGAATTCCCCCGTCTCGTTGCCAGCGCGTGAGATCGCCGAGTAAATTTTGTCTATATTGAAAGTTACTTTCGTCCCATCGCGCTTGACCACCTCTGTTGGGTGAGGAACTCTTGCAGAAATAGACGGCACATTTTGTTCTTTTGACACTTTCGGGCCTCCCTTTGATGAATGTGTTCTCCGCAGATATCGTCGCAATAGAACAGCGTTTTAATCTAACAGATTCAAGATAACAACTTTCCAGAAGCCTGTCATCCTACTTTCGAGCAAAGAAGAAACGTGCCTTAAGCACTGATATTTATAGACAAACCGTCAAATCCTGGCTCGACCCCTTTAGGCAGGATCGTCCGCAGCATATCGTAATCCATCGTATGATTCATATGTGTCAAAATTGTGCGTTGAGGACGCAAGCGATCCACCCAAGACAAAACGCGCTCTAACGTTGCATGAGAGGGACTCTCTAACAGACTTAATCCGCCTACGATCCACAACTCTATGCCTTTTAATGCGTGCAGAGCTTCTTCGGAAAGGTCATAGACGTCTGTCGAATACGCCCATGTACCAAAGCGAAAACCAAAAGAGGTGCTGTAGCGATGATTCTGCGGGATAATGGTGGCCGTTAAATCGTTAATGCACACATGTGACCCTGTAATAGCCTGTCCTGTCAGAATAACAGGCCCTTTCCCCTCCCCAAAAAGATAAGGAAAACGACTTGTAATGTCTTGTAATACATGTTTTTCGGCGTAAATGGGCAGGGATCGACGTTCCCGTAAAACGTAGAAAGGACGGAGATCATCTATTCCATTAATATGGTCTGCATGGGCGTGCGTGTAGAGCACAGCATCGATTTTTGTAATGTCGTACTGGAGCAGTTGAAGACGGAGGTCGGGCGAAGTATCGATGAGTAGCGTCGTCTTGGGCGATTCCACCAAAATGGAAGCGCGCAATCGATAATTCTTTGGTTGGTGGGGATTGCAGTCGCCCCACCCGAGTCCAGGACAGGGGACGCCCCCAGAAGGCCCACTCCCAAGAAAAGTGATCTTAAGAGACATGAGACGCTCTCGGAACACGCGTGAAAAGCGTGAAAAAATTGTCGGTTGTTAGGCGTTCTATCGTCTCTAACGGCATGCCTCTTATGTCTGCGAGCTTCTGGGCTATCAGCGGCAGAAACATTGGCGCGTTGGGACGTCCCCTGTGCGGGATAGGGGCTAAGAAAGGGGCATCCGTTTCAATCAAGAGGCGATCCTTTGGTGCAAAACGCACGGCTTCTCGTACAGCTGTCGCTTTAGGGAACGTTATCGTCCCACTCAACGAAATAAAAAAACCAAGTTCTAACACCTTGCGTGCAAAGGCCACATCTCCGCTAAAACAATGAATCACTCCACGCAGTCCCGGAAAGGACGAGAGAATCGCCAGTGTATCTTCCTCCGCCTCGCGCGTATGAATGCATACAGGAGACTGAACGGCGTGCGCCGCCTCTAACTGCGCGACAAAACAGCGTTGCTGGTGTTGTGCGTTGTAGCCCGGGTAGTGATAATCCAAGCCAATTTCTCCGACGGCGATCACTTTATGCCCTGTCATGTGCGTGACCAAAGTCGTTTTGAGCTCTTCTGGCGAACCACCATACGCGTCCACATTCAAGGGATGGAGACCCACGGTACGATAGACTGCATCGTGTGTCGTACTGATATCCTCTAGCTGAGACCCCTCTTCCAGCGTTGTGCAGATTGTCACAAATAGCCCTACATTTTGCCGCTGCGCACTGCTTAAAACGTCTGCAAGAGTTGCTTTTAATTCCGGAAAGCTCAGATGACAATGGCTATCAATCAGCACT
>JAISRK010000045.1 GCA_031273665.1 Holosporales bacterium | reverse complement strand
TATAAGGTTGCAAGGAAGGAGAAGAGCAGGGCGACGACGACCGTCGTTACCACATCCAAAGGCTCTATTTTCGAAGGGAGCGTTGATAGGAAGTACACCTCATCAGGAAAGAGATTCGTCTTGAGGAGTCGCTCGAGGAAATGCCGAATTGTCTCGATATTCAGCGAAAACGCCAGTCCCAAAGCGAGCCCAGACAACGTGCCGACCGTTCCAATAAACGAGCCGATCATCAGAAAGATGCGTAGGATGTGGCTGCGGGTGGCGCCTAGTGTCCGCAGAATCGCAATATCTTTGTTTTTATCGCGCACAAGCATGACCATGCTCGAAACGATATTGAAACTTGCGATCAGCACCATTAAGGACAATATGAGAAAGAGAACATTACGTTGGACCTCAACAGCACTCATAAAGGTTTTATTCAGGTGCTGCCAGTTCAGGACCTCCATCAAAGGGTCGAGCTGTTGGTGGATCATCTCGGTTGTGTGGGTGATTTTAAGCGGATTTTTGACGAAAACCTCTAATGTATCGACACTTGCTTGTGTGCGAAACAGGCGTTGCGCAAGAGAAAGCGGGATAAAGACAACGTGTCCGTCATATTCGCGCATGCCAACTTCGAAGACAGCGTGGACTTTGAGCGTTTTTGAACGTGGGACAAGACCGAATCCTGTCTCCGAAAACTCTGGTGTGATAATGGTGATGGCATCACCTGCGTGGGCACGTAGACGTTTAGCAAGCTTACTCCCGATGACGCATCCGACGGCCAAGCCTTCTTCCTGATTTCCAAAGGACGCCAGATCCCCCGCCACCAGACCATTGCGGACAGACTCCTTTTGGTGCAAATCCTTGGGAGTTATCCCTTGTACAAGAACTCCCTGCATACGAGACGATGCAGAAATGATGGCTTGGCGTTGAATCAGCGGCGTGACGTGAATCACCTCAGGGCAAGTGGCGATTTTTTGGCATATCTCTTCGTAGTCCTGAATGCCATAAGGCGCTTGGATGGCAAGATGGCCATTAAATCCAATAATGCGGTTCATAAACTCGATTCTGAAGCCGTTCATGACGGCTGTCACAATGATGAGGGTGGCCACACCCAGCGTAATTCCCAGATACGCAAAGCCAGACACAACGGAGATAAAGCGTTCTCGTCGTTTTGCCCGTATGTAACGCCAGGCCAGGAAGCGTTCTGTTGCAGTAAAAGGCATGTTACGGACGTCCGAGAAAATTCAAGACGCCTTCTTGAGAGAGCTCCTGGACTTCTCCTGTCTTGCGGTTTTTTAACTCGACTACACCGGCAGCGAGCTTTTTGGGTCCCACCAAAACCTGCCAGGGGAGACCAATCAAATCCATATCCGAGAGTTTCACGCCCATACGCTCTTCTCGGTCGTCGTACAGTACCTCGATGCCAGCATTGCTGAGTTTCGTGTAGAGATCAGTAGAGGCCTCTGCACAAGCCGCTTCTTCGGCGTGTAGGCTGACCAGGCCGACGCGGAATGGCGCAACCGCTTCCGGCCAGACGATACCTTTTTCGTCGTGAGATGCTTCGATAATGGCGCCCACCAACCGCGTCACGCCAATGCCATAAGATCCCATTTCTGGATAAATCGGTGTGCCCTCCGGTCCCATGATGGAGGCATTCATCGCTCGTGTGTACTTGGTGCCAAAGTAAAAGACGTGTCCTACCTCGATTCCTCGCGATTGGCGCAGTCGGTTCGGGGGCACAGAACATGTATACGGATTGTGTTTTTCCTGAGAAACCGCGTAAGCGGCAGCGCGCTCGGCTGCGGAAGCAAGGCTTGGTTCGAGCAAAAGAGCATCGTAAAACAGAACGCTTTCTCCCGTTTCCGCTAAAATCTGGAATTCATGACTCATGTCTCCTCCGATAGCTCCAGAATCAGCGCGGACCGGGATAGGGACTAACCCCATGCGTCGAAAAGTCGTGAGATACGCGTCAAAAATCTTCTTGTACGTTTTCTTGGCACTTTCGAGATCCAGATCAAAGGAATACCCATCTTTCATGAGAAATTCGCGTCCCCGCATAATGCCAAAACGAGGGCGCATTTCATCCCGAAATTTCCAATGGACTTGGAAAAGCATCTGCGGTAATTGCCGATAACTCTTTACAAAGCGCCGGAAGATATCGGTCACCTGTTCCTCGTTGGTCGGACTGTACAACAGTTCGTGTCCGCGGCGGTCTTTAAAGCGCAGCATCTCCTCTCCATACGAATTATCCCGGCCACTTTCGCGCCACAGCTCTACGGGTTGAATCGTTGTCATGAGGATCTTGTTAGCACCGATGGCTTCTTGTTCCTCTTCAATGATGCGTGTAATTTTAGACAACACGTTCAGTCCAAGAGGCAGCCAGGAGTAAATGCCTGATGCGGTTTGAACGATAAGCCCTGCCCGCAGCATCAACCGATGCGATGCAATCGTTGCTTCCGCCGGAGCCTCTTTCAATGTGGGCAAAAAGTAAGCTGATAAACGCATGCGATAGCGTACACTCTGGTTTTTCTTGTCTATCTATGCCATCTAAGGAGCGAAAAGTCTAGAGAAATGCACGGGTTGCACTTGCGCATATTCCCGCGTACCTTGAGGCGATTGAGCGGATAAATAGTGATGGCTTCTGTTCTGTTGAGCTCCCAATACGCCAATGTTTTAAAGGCGCTAATGCGCGAGTACGTCTATGTGTACTGGAAGACACTAGTATGGGCGGGGTTATTCATGGCCGTTTCTGCTGGGTGTTTAGTTACTTCAACGAAGTTAATCCAGCCAATAGTCGATGATATTCTAATCAGTAAAAATGCCACTCAACTGCTGCCGATTTCCATTACGTTTTTCTGCATTTTTATGCTGAAGGGTTTTTGCGATTATGCAGAATCTGTTCTGCTCACGTGCTTTGGACAGCGTGTATTGACGGATCTTCAAGTGCGATGTTTCCGCCACCTTATGCGTGCCGATATTCGATTTTTTAACGGTATTGCCACGGGGGAGCTAATTTCTCGCCTAACCAGCGATGTCAGTCGGCTACAGGATATGGTGACTTCCGCATTTATCCGGATCGGCAAAGATACATTCACGGTTGTCGGGCTCGTTGGCGTGGCCTTTTATGCGGATCCAGAGCTGGCCTGCGTCATGCTCATCATTTTGCCGATGGCGTTGTTTCCCGGGCGAATCCTCGGGCGCTATATGCGCAAAATCGCTGACCAAACGCAAAAAGAAATGGGCCGATGGGCGAGTTTTCTCTCGCAATGCTTTCAAGGCATTCGCATCATTAAAGCATATGGTATGGAGGATCATGAAACAGGCCGGGCAACGCACATTGCGCAACATAGATACGAACTTACAGTCCATTCGGCGCGTGTGCGCTCCATTGTGCATCCTCTTGTGGAACTTGTGGGTGGCATTGGAACGTGTTCCATCATCGTTGTCGGAGGATGGTTGGTGATCCAGGACGTCAGAACTACAGGCGCGCTGTTTTCCTTTCTTGGGGCCCTCATCGCCTCTTATAGACCACTTAAAAGCCTTTTGAATCTGAATGCGACGATGCAGGAGGGACTTGCCGCTGCACAACGCCTGTATGCCATTCTGGAAACGCATCCGCATGTGGTGGATAGCGTTCAAGCGAAAGAGTTGGTGGTATCAAAGGGGCAAGTCACCTTTGATGCGGTACGGTTTTCTTATCGAGAAGGGGCTG
Organism: Holosporales bacterium; assembly: GCA_031273665.1. Taxonomy (GTDB): domain Bacteria; phylum Pseudomonadota; class Alphaproteobacteria; order UBA3830; family JAIRMZ01; genus JAITIJ01. The sequence continues at coordinate 805 of JAISRK010000045.1, read as the reverse complement.
ATACCCTCTCCAATATCTCGTTTGTTGTGCAACCAGGTAAAAAAGCGGCCCTTGTCGGGGCAAGTGGTGCGGGTAAGAGCACGTTACTGTCTCTGTTGCTCCGTTTTTATGATCCCACCCATGGCCGTATTTTGATCGATGGACAGGATATTGCATACGTCACACAAACTTCGTTGCGCCGGGCACTTAGCCTTGTTAGCCAGGAAATCTCGTTATTCGATGATACTGTTCGAGCCAACATCGCGTACGGATCCCCGCGCGCCTCCTTGGACGCTATTCAGCAAGTAGCGCGCGCTTCTGCGGCCCATGAATTTATTAAAGAGCTACCGCAAGGATACGATACCCCTATCGGCGAAAATGGGGTGACGCTTTCTGGGGGGCAACGTCAGCGGTTGTCTATTGCGCGTGCCATGCTCAAAAATGCTCCGATTTTGCTATTGGATGAGGCGACGAGCGCGCTGGATGGGGCATCGGAACAAAAAGTGCAGCAGGCCATTAATCTCCTGATAAAGGGACGCACGACATTGATAATCGCCCATCGTCTCTCTACTATTCTGGATGCGGATGAGATTTTTGTGTTTGATAGAGGGAAACTCGTTGAACACGGTCAACACGAGGGCTTATTGGCCCATAAGGGTGTGTATGCCCATCTGTACAACAGCCAAGCTTTTAAAGAGGCATGATGATGGATTGGAAAAGCTTCCTCCACAAATGTTGTTCGAGAAAAAGCGTTGCCGTCGTGTCTTCGTGGTGGATCCGTTTCGTGTTCGCCACAAGCCGCTGGTCCACTATTGGCCAGGACATT
>JAISRK010000077.1 GCA_031273665.1 Holosporales bacterium | reverse complement strand
CAATATGGCAAAAAGTGTAAAAATGCCTTCTGCTTCTGGGCCAATAAACACACGACGCAGCACCATGTAAGCTACCAATAAGGCGCTGAGGAAGGAAATGCTTATGCCTAAAAGGGTAAAAAGTTGCAGAGGAATGAGAGACATCCCTGTGACCAAGTCAAATGTAATTCGGATAAGCTTGTAGAGGTTGTACTTGGACGTTCCACGCGTGCGGTCATGATGCTCGACCGCAATGTCGACAGGATTTCCTGCGAATTTTTGTGCTAATACGGTGATAAAGGTCGATGATTCACGTGTCTTGATCACCTGTTCGGTAATATGGCGTCGGTACGCGCGTAGCATGCATCCGTGATCGCGCATTTCTAATCCGGTTATCGCTTTGCGTGTCCAATTGACCACGCGAGAGGCTTTGGTTCTAAACAAAGAGTCGTGGCGCTTGCGACGATAGCTACCGACCAAATCATGTCCCGCATCAATCATTTTGAGTAGAGCAGGAATTTCTTCGGGTGGGTTTTGAAGATCGGCATCTAGGGTGATGATTACCTCCCCACGCACGTGCTCGAATCCCGCCAGGATGGCCGTATATTGACCATAATTACTGTTAAAATGGATAAGACGCACAATGTGAGGATACTGCTTGAAAAATTTGGTTAACAAGGACTCTGTTTGATCACGGCTGCCGTCGTTAACAAAAATAATCTCGTGGGATCTGCCCACGTTATTGAGAACAGATGTCAGGCGTTTAAAAAACTCTTCGATGCATTCTTCTTCATTGAAAACAGGCACCACAACGGAAAGATAGGGCCCCTCAACAGGGGACACTGATGTCTGAGAGGTGTTGATCTCTTGCGGCATACGCTCATCCTGATGTTGTTCTGTTGTGGGCATGAAGTCCTCTTCCCTTTCTCTCGTCGCCAGGGTACACCCTCTAGGACAGAGGATCAATGGATCAACCGGAATACCAGGGCGTGCTATTGCGCGAGCGGAAACACTCCTGTATATACGGTCGAAAGCTGGATTTTGCGCGGGTGTAGCTCAATGGTAGAGTAGAAGCTTCCCAAGCTTACGACGAGGGTCCGATTCCCTTCACCCGCTCCATGGATGCAACGATATTATGTACAAATTGCCTTTTGTAACCAGAATCGTTTGGAGAGACCTAAGTCTTCTCTGCGCCTTTCTCGTGTGTTTTTTCGCGTATGGTCTAGGAAACAGGCCTTTCGCCACACCTGATGAAGGAAGATATGTCGAAATTCCTCGCGAGATGGTGGTGACCGGAGACCTAGTTACGCCACGCCTTAACGGTGTGAAATACTTTGAAAAACCCCCTTTGTTCTATTGGCTTCAGGCCGTCAGCATAAAAACATTTGGCATTCACTTCTGGTCTATGCGTCTGTGGCCAATGTTTTTTGCTATTTGGGGGGGGATCATGGTGTATGTCGCAGGACTCACCTTTTTTTCGAGAAAAACGGGGCTTTACGCGGCAGGAATGTTATCGACAATGCTGCTGTATTATGTCCATAGTCGGCTTATTGTTCTTGATCTTGCTGTTTCTATTTTTATTTCTGCTACTGTGCTGTTGGCGTATGGGGCGTTACACCCTTTCACAAAAAGCAAGCGAGAACCTTTATTACTTGGGGCGTACGCCTGTGCTGCGTTGGCCTGCTTGACAAAAGGACTTATTGGAATCGTTCTGCCAGGATTAATTTTTGCTGTGTGGGGCATTTTCATACGAGATTTTTATAAGATCTTACGTCTGTTTTCTCTTAAAGGAATTCTCATTTTCCTGGTCATTGCTGCGCCGTGGCATATTTTGGTGTGCCTCAGAAATCCCGATTTTGCGTACTTCTATTTCATAGGAGAGCACTTCTTGCGTTATACAACGGAGGCGCATCGACGTTTCCAACCATTTTTATTTTTCGTTCCTATTATAGGGTTCGGCATTTTGCCATGGGCGGGGGCTATCAGCTCTTCCATGAAAGATCTTTTTAATGCCTCTAAAATACAAAAGACATTATCCAACAAGGAGACGACGTGCCATGAAACGACCTTGTTTTTAGCTGTTTGGAGTGGCGTTGTTTTTCTCTTTTTCTCTTTTTCGCATTCGAAATTGATTCCATATATTTTACCCGTTTTTCCTGCCTTGGCTCTTCTTGGCGGAGAAGCGCTCAGGAAACGAGAAGAGAGTGGTAAGCAACACGCCTTTTGTTGCTTGGGATTTATCGACATTGTCTTTGCGCTCGGTGTAGCTGGATATGGGATGTACGAACTTTCAGAAGATGCACAGCTAAAGACTTTGTTCTCAGTAGATTTATGGAGCATCGCGTTGTTTTCCTTAGCCGCCGTTTCATTGCCTCTCTTCGTCAAGGGAGTACGTGGACAGGTTTTTAAAGGGCTAGCATGGATGCCTGTTTTAATATTTCTGAATACGGTGGCGATACAGGTACAAGAAGAGATAAGACCGAGTATAAAGCCGCTCGCAGATATCGTTTTGCTGAATGCACGGCCCGAGGATCGTATTTTGTGCCTTGGAACATACTATCAAGATCTGCCGGTATACTTAAATCGCTTGGTGGACATTGCCGAATGGGAGGGAGAATTGGCATTCGGCATTCATGCCGAAGATGTCTCTCATCGCATGATGTCTGCTGGAGATTTCTGGCCTATATTCCAAGGAGATCAACGCGTTTTTGTTCTGACGCAGAAAAACACATATACAAGGTACTGGCGAGAATTGTACTTCTCCCATAAGATCCTAGCAGAAACAGAACGAGACATTGTTTTTATAAATAAATGACTTCATCCTTATACCTTTCGATCATTGTGCAGATTTGCATATCAGTTTTTGGGCAAGTTTTTTTTAAAAAAAATGCAGGGCGTATTATTGATACCGTAGGAGACGTGGGCTTTTACGATCTTTTATGGGCTTTTGCCACCGATCCTCGTATGGTCATTGGGTTATTCCTGTCAGGAACAGGAACCTTGATGTGGTTTTATTTGCTTATTCGCGCGGAGATCAGTTTTCTTTACCCTATTGCGCACGCTATTACTTACATTCTGCTGATTTTCTCTGGATGGTATTTTTTAGAGGAGGTGATTTCTCCTCTCCGTCTTGTGGGTGTCTTGGTTATTTTAATCGGCGTTGGCATCGTTTCGCGCACTTGAGATAAAACGCTCTCCCTAAAAACCGTTACTCGTTGAATGGTCAAAATTTCTTCGATCAAGTTTTGAACTCATTAATAATTTACCGGGATAGCATCTAAAGAACGCCATAGATACCATGTCGCAACGGTGCGATAGGGCCGCCAACGATCGACAACTGAAGAGATCTCTGTTGTGGGAATGTGATAAAGAGAAGTAATGGCCTTTTGAAGCCCAAGATCCGTTGTGGGAAGAACATCTGGACGCATGTAGTGAAAAATAAGAAACATCTCCGCTGTCCAACGTCCAACGCCTTTTAACGCCGTCAATTCTTTCATTAATTGCTCATCAGAAAGTGTTGGCCAGAGACGCCATTGCTCTGTCTTCCAAAACTGGGCAAGGTTGACAATGTACGCCACTTTTTGACGAGAAAGACCAGCAGCGCGCAACTCCTCAGCGGTCCACTTCAAGACATCCTGAGGTTCAGTGATGCGCAACCGATCAGAGATACTTTGAGCCGCTTTGACAGAAATTTGTTGCCCAATAATGGCGTGAACCAGTGTGCTGAAGCCATTACCATGTGCGCTCAAATAAGAATCATCCATGCAGCCCATCAAAATAGGGTCGTGTTGACGCAGATAAGAGCAGGCTTTTCCCCAATAAGAAGGAGGATGCAGTGTGACCATAACGCCATGCTAAAGACTATCTCCCACCTCTGACAAGTGCTAAAGTTCTCTCTGTAAAGGAAGAGAGCGATGTCCGATTCGTTGCAGATGTTTGAGCTGTTACTCGCGCGGTTGTGCCATGATCTCATCACTCCAGTAGGAGCAATAGAGTTGGGGCTTGGTATTGTTAGTGCCACGACGAACAGCGATGAGAATGAAGAGGCGATCAAAATACTTGCTGAATCTCAACAGCGCCTTGCTATTCGTCTGAAGATGTTTCGTCTTTTGTCCGTTGATACACAAGAGCGAACAGAGTATGCCTTTGAAGAACTGAAAGACATTCTCTCGAGCTATTGTTTGGGAGAAAAAGTGACATTTCTGACGCGCGGCATACCAAAAGTGATCCCCACAACGATCATGAAATTTATGATTGCCGCAGTAATGATTCTTTTACCAACACTTGTGCGTGGTGGGCACATGGTTTTCGAAAAGAGTGAAAAGGAGGGGGGTCGAGTTTCTCTCTTGTGCACCGGTCAAGGAGGACGCGTTTTCCTACGTGAGCCCGTTGCTGCGTGGTTTGCGGGAAACCGTATTCCAACGTCTCAGACTATCCTTTGCTTTCTTGCGGAAGCCTTTGCCAAGGATTGTGGCGCAAGTCTGCACCTAACCCAAGCCCCTGAAAAAACCACGCTATTCCTAGACATGCCGCCAGGAACTCTTTAAAAAAGTAATCGCGTGCGGTCGTAGCTCAGCTGGATAGAGCACGAGATTCCTAATCTCGGTGTCGTGGGTTCAAATCCCGCCGATCGCACCACTTCTCTTAAGATCAACAACTGTTCGACACCGCTTTTCTGCTTTTGAGAGCGGTGATGGGGCCTTTTTGTACTGTCAGGTGCCGTTCATTTCTGTGCTGCAAAAAACGCTCCCGTTCTCTTTCGAGCAGTAGCCATCATTCCTTGTGCCACAAGAGAAAGTCCAGTAGACTCGAGCTGTCTTCCAATAACAGAAGGGCGTTCGTTGGTGCAACTGATTCGGACAATTGCGACTGTTGGAAGTTACACTTTCCTTTACAGAATCTCTAGTATCATCCGCGACACTATCCAAGCTGCTGTTTTAGGAGCTGGCCCAGTTGCAGATGCTTTCGTCATTGCTTTTAAACTCGCCAACGTCTTGAGGAAGCTTTTTGCGGAGGGATCTTTTAATGCGGCTTTTTTGCCGCGATTTAATGCGGTTCTGAATAAAGACGGACAGGCAGCAGCAGAACGGATTGCGTCACAGGTGTTCACCTGGCTTGTTTTCATCCTTGCTATTTTGTTAGCGCTCTGCCTTTTCTTTTTCCCTGAGATTATTCATGGGTATGCCCCAGGATTTACTCCAGGAAGCGAGCGCTTTATTTATGCGGTGGAATTAGGACGCATTTGTATTCCATATCTTGCCACCTCCTTTATTGTGGCTCTTTTCTCTGCTGCGTTGAATACAATTAATCGTTTTGCTGTTCCGGCAGGAGCTCAGTTAATTCTGAACATTCTCCTTGTTATCGCCATGTTACTCGGAGCATGTGGTCTTCCGACAATTGCCCATACAATGGCTGTTGCGACGCTTTTGTCTGGTATCGCGCAAATGGTGTTGCTGTGGGGAACGGTTCGGTTCAACTGCTTGAAAATCGGATTCACACGCGATTTAAAATCAAAAGAGACAAAAGAGATTTTCCGAAAAATCGTTCCCGGGGCTGTCGGGGCCGGAATCTGGCAATTGAATCTGATGATCGGAGTGATGGTGGCGTCTTCTTTGCCGTCAGGCGCAGTGTCCTGTTTCTATTATGCTGATCATGTAAATCAGTTTCCGCTGAGTATTCTGGGTATCGGCTTAAGCACGGCCTTGTTGCCGCCGCTGTCACGATCTCTTCAAAAAAATGATCTTAAAGGGGCGAATGTTCAATTAAATTTAGGTGTCATCTTTGCTCTGGTACTTACGCTGCCCGCAGCGGCGCTTTTTCTCGCAGCGCCTTCCCCTATTACTTCTACTTTCTACGAGCACGGAGAATTTGGGCACGCTGAAGTCTGTGCGACTGCCCCTGCTTTAGCGGCTTTTGCGGCTGGTCTTCCAGCTTATATGCTAGCGAAAGTATTTTCGACGGCCCTTTTCGCGCAAGGGAACACCCGCCATCCATGTTTTGCAGGGCTCCTTTCCGTGGGAGCTTGTACGACCGCTATTTCGTTGCTTGCCTCGTCCTTCCAACAGGCGGGTATTGCTTTATCGATCTCCATCGCTGCTTGGGTGAACGTTCTTGCCCTATATGCTTTTTTACACCGATATAAAGGCCTCTCCGTGTTTTCTGGCACGTGGAGAGCCTGTGGCATTTTGACTTTTTCAGGTTTTTTGATGGGCGGGAGCGTTTATTGGGTCCATCTTATGGGAGAGGCCTTCTATCCGGCATCGGCATGGTGGCGTATTGTGTATGTGCTCACACTGGGGGGTATCGGCTGTTTTGTCTTTTGGATAAGTGGACGATGCCTAGGGGGGTTTTCCTTGATGCATGCACTTGTGGCGGGCGAAGAGAAGGCTACAAGCCCTCTGCCTCCTCTTTCCTGCGCTCCTACCTCCCATCACAAATGAACGCTCCATCAAAATCTCCAGGACTTTTTCGATCGGTGTCTGCTGTGGGCGGTATGACGGTGATCAGTCGTATTACAGGATTTATTCGCGATATGTTGGTTGCATCAAGCATTGGCGCGAATGCTTTAACAGATGCTTTTTTAGTTGCTTTTAAGCTCGCCAATGTCTTACGCCGTCTTTTCGCAGAAGGCGCTTTTAGTGCGTCGTTTCTCCCTGTTTTCTCGCGGGTCTTAACGAAAAAGGGAACAGAAGAGGCACAGGGATTAGCGTCGCAGACGCTCACTATTTTGGTCGTTTTTCTCTCTATATTGTCTGTATTTGTTATTTTAGGGTACAGAGGCGTTATCCGCGTGCTTGCTCCCGGGTTCGTGCCGGATAGCGTTACGTTTCATTCGGCTGTTTTCCTTGGACGATTGTGCTTCCCCTATCTCACAACGACATCAGTCATGGCGTTGTTTTGTGGCATTTTAAACGCTGTTGGTCGTTTTGTGTTGCCTGCAGCTACACAAGTCATTTTGAACATATTTTTTATCTTCGTCCTTGTGATTTGTATTTTTTTGCAATGCACGCCTTTTACCATTACCACGATGATGGCGTTGTCGACTTTAGCGGCGGGTGTCGTGCAGGTCGCCTTAGTTTGGTGGGCGGTGGAACGGCTGGCCATTCGTGTACGCTTTGTTAAAATTCGCATACCTGCGGAAGTGCGAGAAATTGGCCGGAAAATAGTCCCGGGTATTTTGGGAGCCGGCGTATGGCAGATTAATCTGCTTGTTGATACCCAAGCCTGTTCTTTCTTGGCAGAAGGAGCGGTGTCATACGTTTATTTTGCCGATCGCATTAATCAGCTGCCACTCGGTACGCTTGGCATCGCGCTCAGTACGGTTTTGTTAGCGACTCTTTCGAAGTTCATCCAGGGCGGACGAGCTGAGCAAGCTGCGATAGAATTCAATCGCGGTATCAGTCTCGCTTTTTTTCTTACGATCCCAGCGGTCGTTTGTATG
>JAISRK010000062.1 GCA_031273665.1 Holosporales bacterium | reverse complement strand
TTGGATTTTCGTTTGGCGGGTTTTCTTCAGTCTGTGTTTCTGCTCCACTCCTTTTGTATACCGGGTTGAAAAACACCTTAAAGACTCCGGCTAGTGGCTGATTGCCGTTCACGTCCTCTTATTGTTGCTATCGACGGTCCTGCAGGGAGTGGCAAGGGGACGGTGGCAGTGGCACTAGCGCGATGTCTTGGTTTTTCTTACATCGAGACGGGCTCTTTTTTCCGCACTTTAGCTTGGCGGGCTCTTGATATCAGATGCGCTTTACAAGATGGTTTGGGGTTGGCAGCTATCGTTGAGTCGGTTTGGTTTCGGCAAGAGAGACACAAGGTGCCGATACAGGCATTACGTGAAGAGCGCATTGGCTTAGCGGCTTCTGAAATCGGGAAAATTTCGGAGGTACGCGCAGCTTTTACAATATTTCAGCGTCAGGAAGTGCTGCAGTTGCGCGTGCCGGGTGTCGTGATAGAAGGTCGGGATATAGGCACTGCTCTTTTCCCAGATGCGGATTGCAAGATTTTTTTAACAGCTTCGGTAGAAGCGCGGGCCAAACGTCGATTCCTGGAATTGCAGACGAAAGAAAGGGAAATTGCATACGCCAAAGTACTTGAGGATCTGTCGCAGCGCGATCAAAACGATAAAGAGCGGGTACTTTCTCCTTTGTGTCCAGACACAACATACCAAATTTTAGATACCTCAAAGCTTTCAATCGAAGAGGCAACTCAGGCGGCAGAACGTATCGTTCGAAAGTGTTTAACCGATCTACGCGGACGCAAATGATGGGATGTCTGCAGCGTGCTGACTAATAACACAGCCACGATCGACGTAGTTCTTAGATTTTAAAGGCGTACGCACAAGTACTTAAAAAAATAAACAGATCCGCGACACGGGACTCGCCATTGCATAGCGAGCTCGCTAAAAGTTAGGTCAGAGATCCCTCTTTATACGGCGTCTGGTTCCCTTTGTGTCAGGATTGTTGTGCGGGGACAACGACAGATCAGAACAACTTTCATTTGGATATTATCTTCATGGGAAAGGGATGTACGACTTGCTCACGGAAGGATAGCCGCTTTTTTTAGAACCAACGGCGGAGTGTACGAAACTCCGCCACCATTTGGTTTATTTAACTACTGTTTTCTAGTTTCCTTCCGCACGGTATCTTTTAATCCTTTCCCAGAAATTTGGATCATCTTGTAACCACCGATACTCTTGCTTCAGTTCTTTAGGAAGTCTAGAAAAAATTTCGGAGAACGGTGCATCTTCTGTATCTGCATATGACAGATTTACTAGAATCTCACCGTACATGTAATTTGACAAAAAACTCATATTTTGTCTCACATGAGCGGAAGGGTGACTGTAGAGCATTATATCATCCATCCCCGTGAAAAGAGGAGACACAATACTGGCCGACATGTTGTGGATTGCTCCCCTTTCTTCTTCTGTCGGGAGAAGCGATACGATCGAAAGGAGGTTCTCCCACAACATTCCAGCTGCCATGATTTCTTCTCGATTAGGATAATCGTCATCAAATATCTCGTATATGGCTTTCACTTGTTCTGCAATAGATCTATTTTTCAATTCTCCATAAACAGAGTTACCGCAATCGCCTCGTGAGTGTATAAGAAACTGCTTAGCTTCTATCATACGACTATCAGTGTGCACTCCAAGGTAACTTCCTGCCAAGAGCATTGCCGCACCACGCTGCAGATCGAAATCGATGGCGTCATTCCTCATAATATCGACCAGTTTTCCATAAAGAGCCCACCCGGAGTCAATACTTATAGATGGCAGCCTTTGTTCGTTAGGCGTACGGGCATTAAATTCGTTGACTTTTCTCCAAATTGTGCACATTTCTAGAACTCGTTCAGCGCTCATACATTCGATGTCGCCAATTTTCATTCGTTGTAGTGGTCGTAGTTGCGATTGCAAATCTAGTCTTTCCGGGTTCATTGCCTCTGCACGATAGGTACAGACATCCCCCACAAACATCGCTGTTAGGGTGGTGATTATTGAAAGTTTCTTCATGTTATTCTCCTTAATTTATCATTATTTATCATTCCACAGGCAATGTAGAGTCACATTACCACAATGTCAAACATTTATACAAGACAAACACAAAAGGATTTTTGCAAAATAATTTTGTCCTTATTACAATACAAGAGAGCTTGTATACAAGCCTTTTTTAAAAGAATTACGACATAAACAAGTCATCCATGGGCATCGTCGACTCAACACCGATTTTCTTGAAGTTCTCGCTGATCCATTTGTCTGCGGCTTTGTACCCTGCGGCAAAAAGATAATCAACAAACTTCTTGTCTGTGTTGAGTTTTGACGACCACCCAAGATCTTGGAACGCGGCTTCGTCCTGAATAAGGTGCATGTGGAGTTTCTTGATCCTTGTTGGATCAATGAGGCCTTCGTCGATGAGCTTGGTGATGAAATGAATTGATCGCATCTCGCGCAGAATCGACGTATTGTTGGTGATTTCATTCAAGCGGTCGCTAATTTCCCCCGATGTTGTAGGTAGTCTATTGCGATGTGTTGGATTCAGCTTAATCACCAGAATATCTGGTGTCTCGCACTCGTACACCAACGGGTAAATCACTGGGTTACCGATAAAACCACCGTCCCAGTAATACTCGCCATTGACCATAACTGCCGCATGAATTGTAGGCAAACAAGCTGTTGCTAACAGCGCTTCTGGGCAAAACTCTTCTGTCTTAAAGACTTTTATTTTACCCGTATAAACATGCGTCGCCGACATAAACAGCTTGTATTCTTTGTTTTTCCGGATTTTTTCGAAGTCAAATACCTTCATAATAAGGTCTTTTAACGGGTCCAGTCCCATCGGATTGTATTGGTACGGCGACAAAAATTTCAGCATTAGGTCGAACATGATAAACGCGGGTGTATTCTGCATTGTAAACTTGTTCAACATCTGATCTACGGGGCCTGGTTTCAACGCACTTGTTTTTCCAGACTCGATCAGTGCTGTCCAATAACTCCGCAAAACACGGCGAGCGCCTTCATTACCGCCTTCAAGCAATCCTTGAATGGTTCCCGCGGCGTTCATCGCCCCAGCGCTGGCTCCTGTGATGCCTTCGATGATAAAGCGGCCATCTTCAAGTAGACGGTCCAAAACGCCCCAAGTGAAAGCGCCGTGTGCTCCTCCTCCTTGCATGGCGATAGAAATCGCTTTCTTGCCATCCTTACGCTCCGCTGGTCGATTTGGCTTTGGGGGGTGTGTCAGCATGCTATTCTCCTCGTTGGATTTTGATCTAGCACAAATAATGTGCTAATAGTGTTAATAAATTGCTAATTTTATGTAAAAATATAGTTTACTGTTTCCGAGTCAGCCTCTTCGGATTCTACAGTGCTGACACGTGTGACCTTGCTGGATATTTTTTTCTCAGTCCGAGCAAGAAGTCGGCTTGTGGGGCAGAACGCAAAAGATAGAAAGAGAAACTATCTAGGTAGGATGCCGTGAGGAAAAGATCAGCATCATGGGATCGATGCGTGCGCGTTAGATAGATGCGGTCGACGCATCCTTGGGATAGGGCGGTGTAGTAGACCATCGCGCCACCGATGATCCAGGCTTGAGGATAGTGCATAAGGGCAATTTCTAAGGTTGAAAAGACCTGGACGCCGGGTAAATGAGAGCAAGTGCGCGAGAGCACCAACAGTGTTTTATTAGCGAAAGCTTGTTGGGGAAGGGTGAGAAATGTTTTGCGGCCGACGATAAGAGGCGCTCCTTGCGTCGTTTGATGGAAAAAAATTCGGTCTTGCGGAAAGCTCCATGGAATCGTGCCATTTTTCGCAATACCGAAGTTTTGCTCGACGAGAACGATAAGCGCGGCCATCTTAAAGGCAGCACGTGCGCAGGAACTCTTCTCTCAGTGCGCGATCAGAACAAAAAACGCCAGAGAAGTGACGTGTAACAAGCTGGACGCCGCTCTTTTTGGGGCCGCGTTGCGCAATGCATAGGTGCTCAGCGCTGATGACGACAGCGACTCCCTTAGGGGCGAGGACATTGTGTACTGCCTGGGCGATTTCAAGGGTCAGGCGTTCCTGCAATTGCAGCCGACGTGCGAAGCACTCGACGAGTCGTACCAATTTACTGATGCCAACGATCTGCTTGTCGGGGAAATACCCCACATGAGCATGGCCTATGATCGGCAGCATGTGGTGCTCGCATGTGGAAGTAAACGGAATATTCCGTAGTGCGATTATTTCTGATGTAGGGGCTTCGTATAAGGCGTCCCCAACCACCTGCTCCGGAGATTGTGTATAGCCGCAGAAAAGCTCTTTATAAGACTCTGCTACACGATGTGGCGTCTTATGCAGGCGGGTTGCTTCGGGTTCTAATGTCTTTAAAATCTCTTGAATGTTTTTTTCGATCGTCATAACGCTGCTCTGTCAGCAACAGGCATGGATAGCGCACTGTACTTCTTTAAGACCGGTGCGTTTTACTGTGCTTGTTTCCAAACATGTGGGGAAAATGGCGCTGTGGCGAGAAGTTTCATCCGCAAACATTTTTTGATTGCGTTGGCGTTCATCTTCTGTGGCCTCGTCGGATTTTGTAAATACGCACTGATAGACGACAGCAGCGGCATCAAGAAGGTTCATGAGGGCGCAATCGCTTTTTTTGAATCCATGGCGGCTATCGATGAGCAGAAACACACGTCTGAGCGTTGAGCGCTCTCTCAAGTAGCTCATGATCAGCATGTCCCATGAGGCACGCATTCGCTGCGAGACGGCGGCAAAACCGTATCCAGGAAGGTCTACAAGATAAAGACGCTTATCCAACTCGAAGACGTTGATTTGTT
>JAISRK010000041.1 GCA_031273665.1 Holosporales bacterium | reverse complement strand
CATCTAGGCGCATTGCCGACCCTAAATCTGCTCCTGTGGGAAAGGTCTCTGGGGGATGGTGAAACCGCTCCTCTATGCGCGTTTGGACGGCATCGGGCAATTTGCATCCATCGGGACCGAATAATTTAATTCCGTTGTCAGTATAAGGGTTATGTGATGCGGAAATCATAGCGCCAAGGTCGGCACGCAACGAGCGTGTGAGAAAAGCTACGGCGGGAGTTGGCAGAGGTCCCACCAAAATGACGTTCATGCCGACAGATAAAAACCCTGAAGTTAATGCAGGCTCAATCAAGTATCCTGACAACCGTGTGTCTTTCGCAATTACTACCCGATGCTGGTAGTCCCCACGCTTGAATTCTAGTCCTGCGGCCTGTGCCAGGCGCACACAAATTTCCGGGGTGATGGGGGGAAGATTCGCAACGCCCCGAACGCCGTCCGTGCCGAATAATTTCATGAAGGGCCTTTCTTCGTTTGCTGGGGGCGTTTTTGCGATGAGCTCTTTTTCACCGTTTTTTTCTTCGTTGTCTGCGTTGTCCTCAGAGAGGGCATCAACACATTGGGTTTCTGTTCCTGAATAGGGCGGACGATGGGCCCTCCCTTGAGAACAGTCGCAATTTCCTCTCCTGATAGCGTTTCATATTCCAGTAGACCGCGGGCAAGGGCATGTAACTCATCAATGTGCTTCTTGAGAATTGTTTCTGCTTGCGCGTAGGCTTCATCCACGATCCGGCGCACTTCAGCATCGATTAAGGATGCTGTTGCTTCAGAAACATGGCGCGGAGAAGCCACGTTGTGCCCCAAGAAGAATCGCTGGGAGGCGTCTTCGTCATACGATAAAAACCCGAGCTTTTCGCTCATCCCCCATTCAATCACCATGCGGCGTGCAGTGTCTGTCGCAAACTTAATGTCTGCGGCTGCTCCTGTCGTGATCTTCTCAGGACCAAAAATGAGCTCTTCCGCAATACGGCCGCCCATCGCCGCTTGAAGATCGGATTTCAACTTTAAAAGAGCGAGCGAGACAGAGTCCTGATTCGGTAATCGCACGACCATACCAAGAGCCCTGCCTCGCGGGATAATAGTGGCTTTATGAATCGGGTCAGTTTCTGGACTATGCATAGCGACGATGGCGTGACCTGCTTCGTGATAGGCTGTTATTTCTTTCTCTTTCTCCGTCATTGCCATCGAGCGACGTTCAGCTCCCATCAGTACCTTATCCTTAGCATCTTCAAGCTCTTCTGTTCCCACCACACGCTTCCCTCTGCGGGCGGCAAGTAGAGCCGCTTCGTTGACAAGATTGGCCAGATCGGCACCAGAGAATCCAGGTGTTCCACGCGCAATGATCATCGGATCGACATTATCCGCAAGGGGAACCTTTTTGAGATGCACGCGTAGGATCTTGTCTCGACCGTTGAGATCTGGATTGGAGACAATCACCTGCCGATCGAAACGGCCAGGACGCAAGAGAGCGGGATCTAAGACATCCGGTCTATTGGTGGCTGCAATGATAATAACACCGTCGTTGACCTCGAATCCGTCCATTTCGACGAGCAACTGATTCAGTGTCTGCTCTCTCTCGTCATTCCCTCCACCGAGGCCGAATCCCCGATGCCGACCGACAGCATCGATTTCATCGATAAAAATGAGACATGGCGCATTGCGCTTACCTTGGCTAAACATGTCACGGACTCGACTAGCGCCAACACCGACAAACATCTCCACAAATTCGGAGCCGGAGATGCTAAAAAACGGGACGTTCGCTTCTCCGGCAATGGCGCGTGCCAGCAATGTCTTTCCCGTTCCTGGGGGACCAACAAGTAAAACACCGCGCGGAATTTTTCCGCCTAAACGCTGAAATTTCTTGGAGTCTTTTAGGAAATCGACGACTTCTTCTAATTCGTTTTTCGCTTCATCAATGCCCGCGACATCAGCAAACGTTACCTTTACTTGCTTTTCTCCGGCCATTTTTGCACGCGATTTCCCAAATCCCATCGCCTTATTGCTGCCCGCTTGCATTTGCCGCCAGAAAAATATCCATACTCCTGCAAACAGCAATGTTGGAAACCAAGAGAGGAAAATCTGAAATAACGTCGGCGATTCGCTTTCTTCCGGCGCCGCAACAATGCGCACATGGCGATCATTTAAATGCTGGATGAATTGTGGATCGTGCGGGATGTACGTCGTAAAAGTGCGTCCCTCTGTAGTTCTGCCTATAACCACGGGTCCACGAATCAGTACTTCTGTCACACGACCACGATCGATTTCTTGAAGGAAGTCAGAATACGCCACTGCCGGGAGATGTGCGGAAGGACCCCCTTGCATGAGATTTGTTGCCAAAACAAGCCCAACGAAAATAGCAATCCAAATCGCTATCGCTCTGCGATTGTAATTCACTCTGCGTCCTCCACGCTTAACGAAAAGGAGTCTACCAATCCTTGACGATATTTTCCACAGCAGAAGAGACGCAGACAACACCGGTAGGTCGCTCGAGGCAAACATGCGGATCTTTATAAAAATAAGGATCCGTGCGACCTTTTGGAGCAACAATCCAGTACGGCTCTTCAGTTGTGTTGTGGAACCAAAAGCGTCCGTCCCAGCATATAAGACGCTGCGGAGGCAATGGCACTGCCGGCGGCATGTTCCGCTCTTCTCGCACTATATGAAGGGTTTTTTTGCGCTGTTTGATCAGTGTTCGGCCTAATGTAAAACATATATCTTCAGAAGAGGCGATCTTTTGACAGGCGCGTGTCAGTTCTTGAGCGTTCGGAGGATACGTTTTACCGCCTACACTATTGACAACACGTCGCAAGATATAACGTTGCACAGCAAGAGGGACTTGACAAAATGGCTCTTTGGACAGGCATACGCTGTTTTTGGCAATAGTTGCTTGTTGTTTGATGAAATGCGTCGCAGCGAGTGTGTAT
>JAISRK010000030.1 GCA_031273665.1 Holosporales bacterium | reverse complement strand
ACGCATACTCCTCAACTTACAGCATTTTGAAATAAGAAAAAACTTGGCAAGATTTTAAGAATCTTCTAAATAAGGGACAGGCACACGAAGAGGTCCCTATGACACGAGCAGAGCTTGTTGAAAAATTATCGGAAATCTATCTCAATATATCTCCTCGCCTCACGAGTGAAATGGTTTCGCATGTGCTGAACACAGTAGCAGAAGGCCTTGTAAAAGGGCATCGTATTGAAATACGCGGATTTGGCTCCTTTGCGGTACGCCATCGCCTGCCCCATGTAGCGCGCAACCCTAAAACTGGAGCGCGTGTTTCGGTTGGACCGACGAAAGCAATCTTTTTTCGTGCAGGAAAACAGCTGAAAGAATGGATTAACGAAGGTTTTGTGAAAAACGGTTCTGCCCGTTAGGGGTCTGAAAGTACACCTATGAATTGGCTGACGAATTTTGTGCGTCCAAAAATTAGTTCCCTTGTTGGTAAACGAGAGGTACCGGATAATTTATGGAAACAGTGTCCGGGATGTGAGCAAATGCTCTTTCACAAGGAGCTCGAAGCGTCTTTCAATGTGTGCTCTCGTTGTGGACACCACCTGAAATTAGAAACGAATCAGCGCATTGCACTTCTCTTCGACCAGAACACGACGCATCCCATTTCTTTGCCGAGGACGCCACAAGATCTTCTGAAATTTAAAGACACAAAGCGGTACACAGAGCGTTTAAAACTCGCACGTCACACGACAGGTCAACAAGATGCACTTTCTGCGATCGAAGGAAACATCGGTGGCCATCCTGTCGTAGCAGCTTTTTTCGACTTTGCGTTTATGGGGGGGTCGATGGGGACAGCCGTTGGTGAGGGTCTGGTCCATGCGATGAACGTTGCGCTACAACAAAAAGTGCCCTTTATGGTCATCCCTTCTTCTGGAGGCGCACGGATGCAAGAGGGCATCCTTTCTTTAATGCAAATGCCAAAGACTGTCGCAGCGGTGAGTCGATTAAAACGGGCCAGAGTGCTGTATATTGTATTACTCTCCGACCCCACTACAGGAGGAGTTCTTGCTTCTTTCGCCACGCTGGGAGACATTCACATCGCTGAACCAGGCGCCATTATAGGATTCGCCGGAGCCCGCGTTATCCAAGAGACGATACGCCATCAATTGCCAGACGGATTTCAACGGTCTGAATACTTACTCGATCACGGTATGGTGGATATGATCGTCCCACGTGCCCAACAGAAAGAAGTTCTCACTCGCCTTCTTGGTCTTTTGCGCAAAAGCCATTGATATCTTATTGAGACCCTTGGTTTCTCGCCGTTCCCTCTCTCCTTTTTCCCCACAGGTTCTTAAAAAAGGAGCTAGTGACGGCTACGACCTGTCTTTTTTGCGGGGATAGGAGACCGCACAAGGGCTTGTTCTAGAACTTCATCGACAAACGTCACTGGAATGATCGTCATTTCTCTGCGAATGTTCTCTGGAATTTCTTCCAGGTCTTTTTCGTTATCTTTCGGGATAAATATCGTTCGGATGTTACCACGTCGGGCGGCTAGAGTTTTTTCTTTGAGCCCACCAATAGGCAAAACACGGCCACGGAGCGTAATTTCTCCTGTCATCGCGATATCTTTTCGCACAGGAATGCCTGTTAGAGCAGAAGTAATAGACGTCACCATGGCCACTCCAGCCGAAGGACCGTCTTTAGGCGTCGCCCCCTCCGGAACATGGACGTGGATATCTTTCTTCTCAAAAAACTCCGGGACGACCGTATATCTTTCAGAATGAGAGCGGACAAAGCTGGCAGCGGCTTGAATGGACTCCTGCATGACGTCCCCCAACTTACCTGTAATCAGCATTTTGCCTCTACCGGGAAGAATAACCGCCTCTATAGACAAGAGCTCTCCTCCAGCCTCCGTCCAGGCCAGCCCTGTTGTTACCCCAACAAGATCGTGTCCTTCGGCTTCTCCGATTGAAAAACGCGGTATCCCCGCAAACTCCTTCAAATTACGGCGTGTGATATCAATACGCCGCATTTCACCTTTCTCTTCTGTCTCCAAGATTTTGCGGACAGATTTGCGGATAAGGCTTGCTATCTCGCGTTCTAGGCTACGGACGCCAGCTTCTCGCGTGTAAAACCGCACGATATCACGTAACGCCTGTTTTGAGACGGAAAACTCTTTTTCTTTCAATCCCCCAAGTTTCCGCTGTTTCGGGAGCAAGTACGTCTGCGCAATTGCAATTTTTTCGTCCTCTGTATACCCGGAAAGACGAATGGTTTCTAATCGATCGAGCAAGGGTTGCGACAAATGAAGAGTATTGGCTGTTGTTAAAAACATCACATCAGACAAATCGTAATCGACTTCCAGATAGTGATCGTTGAAGGCCGTGTTTTGCTCAGGATCGAGAACTTCTAGAAGCGCCGACGCAGGATCGCCACGAAAATCGTTCCCCAATTTATCGATCTCATCAAGAAGAAACAACGGATTAGTCACACCCGCTTTGCGCATTCCTTGAATGATTTTCCCCGGCATAGATCCGATATACGTACGGCGATGGCCACGAATTTCAGACTCATCATGTACACCACCTAAGGAAACGCGCACAAATGGGCGACCCGTTGCGCGAGCGATGGAGCGTGCCAGTGACGTTTTACCGACGCCAGGAGGTCCTATCAAACACAAGACCTGCCCTCCTGTTTTTTCCACACGACTCTGGACAGCTAGGTGTTCCAGGATACGATCTTTTACCTTTTTTAATCCGTAATGATCCGTATCTAGAATCTCTTGCGCTTTTTTGAGGCTTTTGTTTACGGGAGACTTCTTCCCCCAAGGAACACCCAGCAAACAATCCAAATAATTACGGACGACAGTGGCTTCCGCAGACATAGGCGCCATAGACTTGAGTTTTTTGAGTTCTGATGTCGCACGCTCACGAGCTTCTTTACTGAATTTTGTCTTTTTTATTTTAGCTTCGAGCTCGTTCAGTTCTCCATTAGCGTTTTCCTGTTCCCCAAGTTCATGTTGGATCGCCTTCATCTGTTCGTTTAAGTAGTAATCTCTCTGGGTCTTCTCCATCTGGCGTTTAATGCGACTACGAATGCGACGCTCTACTTGCATCACACCGACTTCTGCTTCCAAATGGGAGGCAATAAGCTCGAGCCTCTTGGATAAAATGGGCATTTCCAAGATGTTCTGCTTGTCAGGAATACGTAACAAAAGGTGAGAAGCCACAATATCTGCCAGTCGTCCGGGAGATGTTTCTTGTTTGAGGGCGGTGATGACTTCTAACGGAATGCGTCGATGGAGTTTGACGTATACTTCAAATTGATCTGTGAGCGCACGCACTAACGCAGAGATTTCTTGTTCTTTGTCGACAACATCCGGTATCTCTTCCATGTCAGCTTCATAGTAATCTGCTGTGCTGGTATAGCGCAAAATACGACCACGAAAGAGCCCTTCAACCAAGATTTTTACCGTTCCATCTGGAAGACGGAGCAACTGTAAGATAGAAGCAACGGTGCCAACGTCAAAAATGTCATCAGGAGACGGCTCATCTTTTTGCGGATCTTTTTGCGTGGAGAGCAGAACGCGTTTCTCCTCTTTTTGCATGACATATTCCAAAGACCGAATCGACCGTTCTCTCCCCACGAAAAGAGGAACAATCATGCACGGAAAAACGACGAGATCCCGAAGAGGCAGAACCGGAAGACAATGCACCGGCATTCTGGCTATTTGTTCCTCTTTTTCCTTTTTTTCCTCATGCATTAAAAACCCCTCAGTGTCTACGCAGTTCCGGGCTTTGCTTTGGCAAAAGACCTTGTGTGTATTTTGAGTGGATGCGTCCCATTTTCGATGGTGTCTTTATTGACGACGATTTCTTCAACATTGCTGAATTCGGGGAGTTCGTACATCGTATCCAGAAGGGCTGCTTCCATAATAGAGCGCAATCCTCGTGCCCCCGTTTTCCGTTCTAGCGCCTTGTGAGCGATGGCGATGAGGGCGTCCTCTGTAAAGCGCAATCCAATATCTTCCATCTCAAACAAACACTTATATTGCTTAACAAGCGAATTTTTGGGCTCTGTCAGAATCCTCATGAGAGATTGCTTATCCAAATCTGACAACGTCGCAACAATGGGCAGGCGTCCGACAAATTCCGGAATAAGGCCGAATTTCAACAAATCTTCTGGCTCCACTTTGGCAAACAACTCTCCCAGCGCTTGATCGTCGGGAATTCTGACATCTGCCTCGAATCCTATAGAAGTCGTTTGACCGCGTGCCGCAATTATTTTTTCCAATCCTGCAAAAGCGCCACCGCAAATAAATAAGATATTTGTCGTATCAACTTGTAAGAATTCCTGCTGCGGATGCTTGCGTCCACCTTGGGGAGGCACAGAGGCGATGGTCCCTTCCATAATTTTCAGCAATGCCTGCTGCACACCTTCTCCGGATACATCTCGCGTGATAGACGGATTCTCTGATTTGCGGGAAATTTTATCGATTTCGTCGATATAAACAATACCGCGTTGCGTGCGCTCCACGTTGTAATCCGACGCTTGTAAAAGCTTGAGAATAATATTTTCTACATCTTCTCCGACATATCCCGCCTCTGTAAGCGTTGTCGCATCAGCCATCGTAAAAGGAACATCCAACACACGAGCCAGTGTTTGTGCGAGTAGCGTTTTCCCGCACCCTGTAGGCCCTATGAGTAAAATGTTGGATTTCGAGAGTTCTGTCTCACTATTTTTGGCTTCGTGTGTAATGCGTTTATAGTGATTGTAAACCGCTACGGACAAAATGCGTTTCGCTCTTTCCTGTCCAATAACGTAATCGCTCAGCACCTTGTAAATCACTTGCGGTGTTGGAATACCGTCTTTTGTATGGGCAGAAAACCCGCGTTGATCCTCTCGAATAATCCCAGAGCATAGCTCTACGCATTCATCACAAATAAAAACCGTTGGCCCAGCAATGAGTTTATGCACTTCATGCTGGCTTTTCCCACAAAAGGAACAATATAGGGTATTTTTCCCGTCTTCCATTTACGCCGCATCCCTTAAGATCTTAGTGTTTCTGGACTAGCCTGTTCATGGTCTTATTTTCCTACAAAGAATACAACAAAATCTTAATTCGCACACCCACACCAGCACAAAGCAGCTATCGGGGCAGATAATGACAGAAAAAGGGGGAATAACCCTCACCATCATGGTGCCGGACGTCGGATTTGAACCAACGACCTACTGATTACAAATCAGCCGCTCTACCAACTGAGCTAGTCCGGCTTGTCCTTCTGTATCGCTCCTTATATCAAACTCTAGAGAGGATACAAAGGTTCTCAAAAGGACACAAAAATCATTGCCGTATGCTCATTTCCCCCATCGACTGTGAATCCAAAGCCACAGATCCGGACGCTCGCGCACCCAGGTCTCGATGTGGCGATTCACCTCCTTCATAAGAATGTGCAGTCTTTCCTGCATTGACCCCTCTTGTGGCAGGTCTAGGGGCTTTGAAAAGCGGACCTCAAACTGTGATTTCCCCTTAAAGCGTACCACTTGCACGGGGATGATGGGACATTGATGTCGCAGCGCCAATCGACCAATGGCAGGAGCCGTCATCGCTGGATGCCCGAAAAAGGGAACTGCCATCCCATTGTCCATGCGCTGATCAACCATCATCATAATATGCGCCTGCTGATTCATGGCCTGCAGAAGCTGTTTCGCGCCTGCAGTGCCTTTCTGGATAAGGGCACGAGTCACGTGACGCTGAGCACGGCGCACCATAGAATTAACCAACGGATTGGTGGCGGCGCGATAAACTTGCATTAACGGAATATTGCGTTTAATCACCGCAAACGCTCCAACCTCCCAATTGGCATAATGAGCCGCTAAAAAAAGGCCAGGGAGCCCGTCGTCTCGCGCTGCATCGACATAGTGCTCTCCAACGACGACGATACGATCCGAACCCTGCGCATGAGCAAGCACATTAAGGTGAGAATATTCCGCAACAACACGCCCGAGATTATCCCACATCCAGTAAGCGATCTCTTGATGTTCTGCCAGGCTTTTTTCCGGAAATGCTTTTTTCAGATTCGACAACGCAAGCTGCTGTAGCGGCCGATACATAGGTCCAAGTACCCGCAAAACCATGCCTCCAATGTCGGAAGCACGATCCAAAGACGTCATTTTCAACCCATAATGAAAGAGCGCTACAGCGACTGCTTCTAGGGGATGAGCAATAGATACTTTAAGTAGATGGCGTAGAGTCATGGCGCATCCTCAGTGTATCCAAAAGGCGGAGTACATCTGCGGCAGGATGTCGCCAAATAAGCGACACATCAAGGCAAGCCACGAAGGCGCGCGCTGCATCTGGCAAGCGAACGAAGT
>JAISRK010000014.1 GCA_031273665.1 Holosporales bacterium | reverse complement strand
AAGCTTGTTGCGCACATTACCTCCTGAATCGCCTCCTATTCATCTCCCTGAGGAATCGTGATTTTACGAACAGATCTTTGTGGTTGGGTTGTTTTGGATAAGCCGACAGGTATGAGTTCCAACCGGGCCAACACGATCGTCAAACGTTCCCTGGGAACTAAAACAGGATACGCTGGCACATTAGACCCTCTTGCAACGGGCGTTCTTCCTATTGCGGTTGGGTCGGCAACGCGGCTTATTCCTTATGTCGTTCAGCACTCGAAAACATATCTAGCCACTCTCCAATGGGGGGAAGAGCGCGATACCGACGACAGCACGGGAGTCATCACGCAAACATCGTCTAAGACCCCCACGCAAGGAGAACTTGACCGTGTTTTACCCTCTTTTTTGGGGGATATTACGCAGCATCCTCCAATATTTTCAGCGCTTAAAATAAGGGGGAAACGCGCGTGTGATCGCGCAAGACGGGGAGAAAATGTGACATTAAGCCCTCGTATTGTTCATATCGACGCCTTGAATATTATCTCTCACCAAGAGAGCTCACGTCAGACGGTCCTGCGCATCACGTGCGGCAAGGGCACTTACATCCGCAGTTTGGCTCGCGATTTAGGGCACTCTTTGCAAACTTTTTCGCATATCATAGCGCTGCGACGCGAGCGTGTCGGTCTTTTTTCAGAATCTTGTGCAATATCGCTGGATAAATTTCAAGCAATGGGGCATAGTGCAGAGAATTGCCTGGTATCACCGGAAAAGGCGTTGAACGAGTGCTTGACATCTTTTCCGATAGAAGGTCGTCTTCAAAGGGGACAGATCTTGGAGAATTGTGTGGAACAGGGCATGCGTCTGGCACGCCTTATATGTGCGTCAACGGGCAATCTACTTGGCCTTGCCGGGGTTAAAGATGGCCAATGGCGCTGTGTTTGGAGAAGTTAGGAGTTTATGGATGCCGTTTGATGACAAAAAAGAGATTGTAAAGCATTTTGCTCGTCATGAAGGAGACACCGGGTCACCGGAAGTACAAGTCGCCTTGATGACGCACCGTATAAATGCGCTGGGAAGCCATATGAATGTTCATGCGAAAGACAAACACTCACGACGAGGACTGCTAAACCTTGTGGGCCACCGTCGTCGACTGCTCGATTATCTCAAACGCTTGAATGCGGCGCGGTATGCGGCCCTTATCCAGGCCCTCGAGTTGCGTCGTTAAGTATTTTGAAGAAAGGAATAGATATGTCTTCAGTAAGCCGCCGAGAGCTTGTATGGGGCGGCAGAAAGCTTGTTTTTGAAACAGGCAAGCTCGCATGTCAAGCGACGGGATCTGTTGTGGTGACGTATGGAGAAACTTCTCTGTTGTGTGCGGCGGTGGCAGAAACCAAGCCCGCAACCGGTGTAGATTTCTTTCCCCTTACCGTAAATTATCAGGAGAAAACTTTCGCCGTTGGTAAGATCCCTGGCGGCTTTTTTAAGCGCGAGGGGCGGCCGTCCGAGCACGAAACGCTGGTTTCGCGTCTTATCGATCGTCCAATTCGTCCGTTGTTTCCAGAAGCATTTAGAAATGAAACCCAGGTTGTCTGCACTGTTTTGAGCTATGACCAAGAGAGTGAACCCGATATCGTGGCACTTCTTGGGGCCTCTGCTGCATTGACTTTATCGGGCATTCCATTTTGTGGTCCAATAGGTGCCGCTCGTGTAGGATGGCGTGATGGCGCGTTTGTGCTAAATCCTCCTCTATCGCGAGAAGATCCGTCGGATCTCGATCTCGTCGTCGCCGGAACAAAGCAAGGCGTTCTAATGGTCGAATCAGAGGCGAATGAGCTCTCAGAGGAGAAAATGCTCGAGGCCGTGCTTTTCGGGCATCAGTCGTATCAACCGGTGATCGAGGCTATTATCAGCCTAGCGGAAGAAGCTGCAGCAACGCCTTGGGCGCTTTCTACGGACGTCTTGCCAGAGCAAGAACAGCTCGAGCATGAGGTGAGTGAGCGCGCAACGAAAGACCTCCGTGCGATTATTGCCGCTGATTGCTCGAAAAAAGAGAGAAATCAGAAAATCAAAGACTTATGCAGTGAAATCTGCGCACAACTTGAGTCGGAGAGTGTTTCTAACGCGGCTATATGCGCGGCTTTTGAAGCGCTGCAGTATCGGCTGTTGCGTTCAGAAATTTTGACCCACAAAAAGAGGCTAGGGGGGCGCGAATTGCAAGAAATTCGCCCGATTTCCACAGAAGTCAGCGTTCTGCCACGCACCCATGGCAGCGCACTTTTTGTCCGTGGAGAGACGCAAGCTTTGGTGGTGACAACACTGGGGACGGGTCAAGACGAACAGATTGTGGATGGCCTCAGGGGAGAGTACCGTGAGCACTTCATCGTTCATTACAACTTCCCAGCGTTTTCTGTTGGAGAAGTGGGGCGTATGGGGTCTCCTGGACGACGCGAAATTGGTCATGGCAAGCTTGCGTGGCGCGCGATTCATCCAGTTTTACCCAGCAGAGAGGCGTTTCCCTATACTATTCGCGTTGTTTCTGAAATTGTGTCGTGTAATGGCTCTTCTTCAATGGCGAGCGTTTGCGGGGCCTCTCTTTCGTTGATGGACGCGGGCGTTCCCCTAAAACGTCCTGTTGCCGGTATTGCGATGGGGCTTATTAAAGAGGGTGATAAATTCGAGATTTTAAGTGATATCCAAGGTGAAGAAGATCATCTTGGCGATATGGACTTTAAGGTCGCTGGCACCGCAGAAGGCATCACTGCATTGCAGATGGACATTAAGATCTCGGGTGTGACAGCAGAAATTATGAAATTAGCGCTTGCACAAGCGCGAGAAGGCCGATTGCATATCTTGAAAAAGATGCAAGCCTCTCTCTCGTTGCCGCGTGAGGACTTGAATGTTAATGCTCCGCGCATTGTAAGCTTTGTCGTGCCGCGAGATAAAATCCGCGAGGTCATTGGTACCGGCGGCAAGGTTATTCGCGAAATTACCGAGAAGACAGGCGCGAAAATTGACATTGAAGATGATGGCTCAGTACGTGTCGCTTCCCAGAACAAAGAAGCACTTGAGACGGCCGTCAGCTGGATCAAGGGAATTGCTTGCGATCCGGAAGTAGGAGGTATTCATACAGGAAAAGTCGTCAAGATCATGGAATTTGGCGCTTTTGTAAACTTTTTGGGCAGTCGAGATGGGCTAGTTCATATTAGCGAACTAGCATCCGTACGTCCCAACAAAGTCACCGATATTGTCAAAGAAGGCGATAACGTGCGAGTGAAAGTGGTTGGCTTCGATGGGCGAGGCCGAGTAAAATTGAGCA
>JAISRK010000016.1 GCA_031273665.1 Holosporales bacterium | reverse complement strand
TATCCCGCTTGGAAAGCGAGCAAATGCGATCCCATTGAGGTATTGCGGTATGAGTGAAGTCTTGGTACTCGATCACGTACGCAAAAGCTATCGAAGTGCGGGGAATGCCGTCTCTGTACTGACAGATGCGTCGCTTTCTTTACGAAATGGGGAGTTAGTGGCGTTACTCGGCCCCTCTGGCACAGGAAAATCGACGCTACTGCATATTGCAGGACTGTTGGACCACCCAGATGCAGGAACGATTCGAATCCTAGGAAAAGATTGCACACAGGCATCGGATACTGAGCGCACACAGATGCGGCGGCAGCATATTGGGTTTGTCTACCAATTCCATCATCTGATGCCAGAACTGACGGCGTTGGAGAACGTTATCCTCCCTCAACGCCTTGCCGGTACGCCCCTTCTTAAATCACAACACCGCGCGCAGGAGTTACTGGCCCGCTTTGGGTTGGCACACCGTGAAACACACTTTCCCAGTGCTCTTTCTGGAGGAGAGCAGCAACGGGTCGCGGTCGCACGAGCATTAGCGAATAATCCAGATGTCTTGCTCGCAGATGAACCTACCGGTAATTTAGACGAGAAAACAGCAGACACGCTGATCAATGACTTGATCCAATGGGCGCATACGACACAGTTGTCTGCGCTTGTTGCCACACATAATCCTGTGTTTGCCAAAAGACTCGACCGTCGCCTACATTTAAAGGACGGTGTTCTGATTGATCAATCTTAGGAAAATTCATGGGAAGTACCCCTTTTATCCATTTGCGTGCCCATTCGGCGTACTCTTTAGCAGAAGGCGCGATAAAGGTGCCAGACCTGCTAGATCTTGCCAAACGGCACACTATGCCGGCGATTGCTCTGACAGATCGCAACAACCTGTTCGGCGTTTGTCCTTTTTCTGAGTACGCACTCTCTGCGGGCGTGCAGCCTATTATCGGGTGCTCGCTAAACGTGTCTCATCCCGGAACACGAGAGAACACAGCGCGTGTACCCACCTCCTTACTTTTTTTAGCAAAAGATGAGCAAGGATACCGGAATCTCTCCAAACTCGTCAGTCAAGCTCACTTACGGTCTTCTCACTCCAGTTGGCCGGAAGTATCGTTTCCAACCCTCGCAGGACGGACAGAAGGGTTAATTGTTCTGACAGCGGGAATCTTCGGCAGCTTAGGACGCTTTTTATTCGAACAGGATAAGGACGCTGCGCGGCAATACATCGATCAGCTCCAAACCCTTTTTCCTGATCGTTTGTATATCGAACTCATGCGCCATCAGGATCCGCGGGAACAAGCGATTGAAGAAGTGTTAATTGACTTAGCGTTTACGCGCAATATCCCCGTCGTGGCAACCAATGCGGTGTTTTATGCCACTCCCGATATGTTTGATGCGCATGACGTGCTGGTATGCATCGCGCAAGGCGCTGTTTTGACAGATACCGATCGGCAGACCTCATCAGCTGCGTATTATTTTAAATCGCCGGAAGAGATGCGTACCTTGTTCGCAGATCTTCCCGAAGCGATTGCTAACACTGCTGTCATTGCGCAACGCTGTGCCTTCGCAGTCATGTCTCAGAAAACCGTTTTCCCAAAGGCGTATCGCGATAGCGAGAAAACGGAAGCGGATATTCTGCGTGAGAAGGCGCACGAAGGCTTGGAAAAACGCCTCGAAACCGTTGACTTTAGTACGTTTCCTTCGCCGGAGGCTGGACGGCAGCAATACTATGACCGGTTTTACTATGAACTCGATGTGATCGAGCAGAAGGGCTTTTCCGGCTATTTTCTGGTGGTGGCGGATTTCGTGCAATGGGCAAAGAATCAGTATATTCCCGTGGGACCTGGACGTGGTTCTGGCGCAGGATCGCTGATTGCGTGGGCGTTAACGATCACAGATCTTGATCCCATCCGGTTCTTCCTGATTTTTGAGCGTTTTTTGAATCCGGAGCGCGTTTCGCTCCCCGATTTTGATATCGACTTTTGCCAAGATCGTCGGGATGAAGTGATTGAGTACGTTCGCCAAAAATATGGGATCGATCATGTAGCGCAAATCATTACTTTCGGGAAACTCCAAGCGCGTGCTGTTTTGCGGGATGTCGGCCGTGTGCTGGGCCTACCCTACGGATACGTCGATAGGACCTGTAAGCTCGTCCCCCATAATCCATCGTATCCGCCTACCTTGACCAAGGTCTTAGAAGACGAACCCACGATGCGCGCGATGATGGAAGAGGATCCCCAAGTTGAGCGCCTGGTGTCTATCGCATTAAAGCTAGAGGGTTTGTACCGGCACGCGTCAACGCATGCCGCCGGTGTTGTGATTTCAGAAGCGCCTTTAGAAGACGTCATTCCGCTGTACAAAGATCCGCGGTCGGACATCCCCGTGACACAATTCGATATGAAGTATGTGGAACAAGCGGGATTGATCAAATTCGACTTTTTGGGACTTAAGACACTGACGGTTCTGCAAAAAACCGTTGACCTTTTGCGCACCAATGGCATAGATATCGCGCTTTCGTCGATCCCTCTTGATGATGCGAAAACGTTTGCGTTGCTCCATCGGGTCGAGACTATTGGTGTATTTCAACTAGAAAGCAGTGGCATGCAAGGAGTCGTCAAGAACTTACGTCCGGATCGATTCGAGGATCTCATTGCGCTGGTCGCTTTGTTCCGGCCCGGTCCAATGGACGACATCCCTCGCTATATCGCGTGCAAACATGGAGAAGAAGCTGTACGGTTTTTGCATCCCAAGCTCGAGCCCATTCTCGCCCCTACCTACGGCGTTATGGTGTATCAAGAGCAAGTGATGCAGATCGCGCAAGAGCTAGGAGGATACACACTCGGTCAAGCAGATTTATTGCGTCGCGCGATGGGCAAGAAGATTCATGCAGAAATGCAGGCCCAGCGCAAACGTTTCCTCGCGGGAGCGTCGGCCAACAATGTGGACAAGGGAGTTGCCGAACAGATCTTCGATCAGATGGCCAAGTTTGCGAGTTACGGCTTTAACAAATCTCATGCGGCGCCCTATGCGTTACTTTCTTACCAGACGGCGTTTTTGAAGGCGAATTATCCCGTTGAGTTTATCTCGACATTGATGACTTGTGACGCCGGCAACCTCGACAAACTTACCCATTATCGTCAAGAGCTGGATCGGCTTAACATTGCCCTTTTACCCCCGGACATTAACACGTCTCAAGCAGAGTTTTCCGTTACAGAGCACAACGGGCGGCCCGCGATCCGTTACGGATTAATCGGGATCAAAGGCGGCGGCGCCATGGCGATGTGTCAGGTGGTAGAGGAACGTGTTGCCAACGGGCCTTTTAATGATATTTTTGATTTTTGCAAACGTTTCGATACGCGTATTGCCAACAAGCGCATCGTAGACGTGTTGATTCTAAGCGGGGCGTTCGATTCTCTGCATCCGTCACGACGCCTTTTAAGCGAACAACTGGAAGCTATTTTAAAGCAAGTCGGGCCAGACCGGCCTAATCCTCTCGCCGCGCAGCAGAACTCTTTATTCGAGGAAAAGAGCCTGAAAGTGAATTATAAAAGAGAGATGCTCGAAGGCCCTGATTGGCCGCCCCTTGTCCGTCTTCAAAAAGAATTCGAGGTCATGGGATTTTATCTGTCGGCACACCCGTTGGACTCGTATGCCACAATGATTCGAACGTTGAACGTCACTTCTCTCCACGAGATGATTGAGCAACGGATGGAGCGTGCTACTATTGCGTGTGTTGTGCTCGACCTCCAAAAACGCGTCGCCCGCTCGGGGAATAGGTATGCGTTCTTGCAATTTTCGGATACCAGTGGCAACGACGAATGCATCGTTTTTTCGGAGCTTCTGGCCAGTGCCCGTGATTTACTAGAAAAAGGCAAGTGTCTCCTGCTCACGCTGCAGGCGAAATTCGAAGGAGAAACGCATCGATTAGTCGCTGTCTCAGCGCGAGATTTAGCAGCCGCGCCGATGTCTCCTTTACCAGAGATCCAGATTGCCTTTTCCGATGCAGCCGCCCTTCAGGCCATTGCAGCGTATCTAGAGGGCGTGCCAGAAGGATCCACGCGTGTTTATCTGAAGACCCCAGAACTCAAGCAGTACGCCCTGCCCAAAGGGTATGCATTGTTTCTTTCGGATGCACCTGCTTTGCGGGCTATTCCGGGCGTGCGGGACGTTACGACAGAACGAGAGAAGCGTGTAAGAACAGGGCTTTGACAACACGCTGTGAATAGAAATAATACGAGTCAGATCTGAAATAAGGGAGGAAGCCTATGCTAGAGATAAGCTCTTTGACGCGTTCTATTCTCGATTCCGCACATCGGCTGTGCGTTCAGAAAGGACATCAACGCCTAGCACCAGAACATATCCTTAAGACTTTTGCGGAAGATGCCGAGGGACGCGCCTTATTGGAAGAAAGCCACGCACAGATGGATGTTCTCCACACGGAGCTCGACCGTGCGTTGACAAAAGTTCCTGTTGTCGAAGGAACGCAAGAGATCTTTGCGTCCCCCGAAACCTCGCGGCTGCTCGCGAGTGCAGAAACACTGGCAAAACAAGCAGGAGACCAATTCATTCCCTTTGATCGGCTACTGCTTGCGTACTTTGAGTATCCTTCTTGGCCTGCAACCCAAGCATTGAAAAAATCCGGCGTGCAAAAGCCGTCTCTTGAACAAACCATCGCACAGCAACGCAAAGGATGTACGGTGACGACAGAAAATGGCGAGCATACTTTCAATTCCCTAAAGAAATATACGCGCGACCTTACAGAAGAAGCGCGTAGGGGGAAGCTGGACCCTGTGATCGGCCGGGAAGAGGAAATTCGGCGCACAATTCAGGTGCTCAGTCGACGGACGAAGAACAATCCCGCTCTCATTGGGGACCCGGGCGTTGGGAAAACGGCGATTGTCGAGGGCCTGGCACGACGTATAGTCGCACAAGATGTCCCAGAAAGCCTAAAAGAAGCGCGTTTGTTGGCGTTGGATCTCGGCGCACTCATCGCGGGAGCAAAATTCCGGGGAGAATTTGAGGAGAGGCTAAAAGCTGTGTTAACAGAGATCTCAGTGGAAACGGATCATCTGATCCTTTTCATTGACGAACTGCACACGCTGATTGGGGCCGGTCGTGCCGATGGCGCGATGGACGCGGCCAATATGCTAAAGCCGGCACTTGCCCGTGGAGAGCTGCACTGCATCGGAGCAACCACTTTGGATGAATATCGTCTTCATATCGAGAAAGACGCTGCTCTCGCACGCCGCTTCCAGACGGTATACGTCGATGCACCAAGTGTGGAAGAAACAGTGTCCATTTTGCGCGGCTTGAAAGAGAAATATGAATTGCACCACGGTGTGAAAATAACAGACGGCGCATTAGTTTCGGCGGCAGTGTTATCGAACAGATACATCTCAGATAGGCATTTGCCGGATAAGGCCATTGATCTGATAGATGAGGCCGCCAGTCGCCTGAGAATGGCGGTAGATTCAAAACCCGAAGTATTGGATGAGATTGATCGGCGATTGATGCAGGCCAAAATCGAGAAGGAAGCGCTCCTGAAAGAAGACGATGCGACATCAAAAGAACGCCTGAGCCGACTTGAAAAAGAGATCGTCGACCTGGAGAAAAAATCCGAAGGTCTCGGCCGCGCTTGGCGTGCGGAAAAGGATAAACTGGCAGAAGTGCGATCCTGGAAGCAACAACTTGAAAACCACCGGCGGGAGCTGGAAGAAGCCCAGCGTCAGGGACAATGGAGTCGAGCGGGAGAACTGCTCTACGGTATTATTCCCGATCTCGAACACAAAATCCACGAACGGGAAGAACAAAAAGATACACGAGCACTCTTGCAAGAACGAGTCACCGAACAAGATATCGCCGCCGTTGTCGCTCGTTGGTCGGGTATTCCTGTGGAGAAAATGCTCGGATCTGAACGCGAAAAATTTCTACATATGGAGGCGTTTCTCAAGCAACGTGTTGTTGGACAGGACACCGCTGTAACGGCCGTAGCAGAAGCTGTTCGCCGTTCACGAGCTGGCCTGCAGGATCCTAAAAGACCGCTTGGGTCGTTCCTCTTTTTGGGACCAACAGGGGTAGGGAAGACAGAACTTGCAAAGGCGCTGGCATTTTTCTTGTTCGATGATGATGCCGCTCTTATTCGCATCGATATGTCGGAATATATGGAACGTCACGCGGTGGCACGTTTAATCGGCGCGCCTCCCGGATACGTTGGATACGAGCAGGGCGGCGTATTGACTGAAGCGGTACGACGACGCCCGTATCGGGTCCTCCTGTTTGATGAAATCGAAAAGGCGCATGCTGATGTGTTCAACATTCTTCTTCAGGTCCTGGATGATGGCCGGTTGACAGACAGCCAAGGCCATGTGGTCGATTTCAAAAACACCATTATTCTGTTGACCTCCAACTTAGGAGCTGAGGTGCTAACAGACCTACCGCCCGACGCTCCAGCAGAAAACGCACGAACTGACGTCATGGCCATTGTGCGCGCGACGTTCCGTCCGGAGTTTTTAAACAGACTCGACGATATTTTGCTGTTCAACCGTTTAAGCTTGTCGAACATGACCAGTATCGTTGAAATTCAGCTCCAGAACCTGCGCTCTCGATTGGCTGCCCAGAAGATTACACTAGAGTCGACACCGGAAGCGATCACTCTCTTAGCCCAAGAGGGGTTTGATCCTACCTACGGAGCACGTCCTTTAAAGCGCGTCATACAAAAGCGCTTGGAGAACCCGCTGGCCTCCAAACTTTTGGACGGGAGCCTGTCGGCGGAGAGTAAAATTTCTCTGCGTGTCCAAGACGATCATTTAGTGTTCACGCCATGAGCTTGCAGCCGCACTCTTGTTGGGTTAGGACGTCAAAAGGCGCATCATTGAAGGGAATTTGGCTGGGGCGGCAGGATTCGAACCTACGATCACGGGACCAAAACCCGTTGCCTTACCGCTTGGCCACGCCCCAACGAAGCTTTAAGATACACACTGACCTGCTTAGGAAGCAACTCTTGAGTACTTTCATCTAAGCGTCTGGTATAAGAACAGGAGAGGAATACATGACGCCACTTTTGATGTCCGGAAAGCGTGGGTTGATTATGGGAGTGGCGAATGACCACTCGATCGCTTGGGGAATCGCGCAAACACTTGCACAACACGGAGCCGAGCTGGCTTTTAGTTACCAATCTGAGGCACTAGAGCGCCGCGTGCGGCCCCTGGCAGAAAGTATCGGATCCCACTTGTTAATCGAATGCGCGGTCGATCAAGATAAGAGCATCCAAGCGCTCTTTGATACGATACGCCAGCAATGGGGTACCCTTGATTTCGTCGTACACGCCATTGCGTATTCCGATCGCGAAGAATTAAGAGGCGCATATCTGCACACCACGCGCGCGAATTTTCAGCAGACGCTGGATATTTCATGCTTTTCGTTTACAAAAGTATGTGCCGAAGCGCAAAAGTTGATGCCTCAAGGGGGTAGTTTGCTGACGCTGACCTATTTAGGTGCTACCCGTGTAATGCCCCATTACAACGTCATGGGCGTCGCCAAAGCAGCTTTAGAGGCAAGTGTGCGTTACTTAGCCGTCGACCTCGGACCTCAGAATATTCGAGTCAATGGACTGTCTGCCGGACCTGTAAAAACGCTCGCTTCATCGGGAATTGGTGATTTCCGACTTATTTTGGATTGGAACAGGCAGAATGCGCCATTACGACGCAACACGACCCTGCCTGATGTGGGCGGCGGGGCGCTCTTTTTGCTCAGCACGTTAGGCGCTGGCGTCACGGGCGAAGTCTTGTACGTAGACAGCGGATACCACGTCATCGGTATGGGAGCTCCTGAAATGATCAAAGGATAAAACACGTGAAAATAACGAAATTAAAGACAAGAGTGACTCGGACGAAAATCCTCCTCCTTATGAAAAAGATAGCGCAGATGAAGGCGATCCTCCTCACGAAGAAGATCTTGCGCCTCCTCTGGACGATTGGGCGCCGGATTTTTACAACGATCGACATGAAAAAGATAGCGCAGATGAAGACAATCCTCATCACGAAGAAGATCTTGCGCCTCCTCTGGACGATTGGGCGCCGGACTTTTATGACGATCGATCGCGTGATACGTATCTGTGTAAAAACGGCTTTGTATGCCAGCGTATTTACGCTCGTCATTCTCGCTTCGTGGTACCAGCACAAACAAAAGGGGTTCCCTGAGCACGCTATTTTGGAAATAGGACTAGCAGGACCAATACCGGAGGGGTATTCGCACGCGAATCATATAAGCGCATTGTTTTTGAGAGACGAGCAATCTCTCTTATTTGGAGAATACCTCGAGGCATTGTGGAGCGCCACACAAGATCCGCGCATTGCTGGTGTGTTTGTTGCATTAGGGTCCCACGGGCCGACTTTTTCGCAAGCACAAGAGTTGCGAGAAGTGTTCCTGGCTCTACAGGCCGAGGGCAAGCCTGTATGGGTGCACGCGGATAGCTTTGATACCGCCACCTATTATTGCGCCAGCAGCGCAACAAATATCGGGCTTTCCAAAGGAGGGTGCTGTGCCCCGACAGGGTTCGCCGTGCTTTCCCCTTTCGCGAAAGAGGGCCTTGATAAGCTCGGCGTTGAGGCGTTTTCCGTGCGACGCGAGGAATACAAAGACTTTGGGGAGATGTTCACAAGTACCAAAGCCTCTGCCGCAGCAGAAGAGGCATATGCGAGCCTCCTGGACACTTGGAAGAAGCAACTTGAAGGAGCGCTTGCTCGCGACGCGCGCTTAACCACCTCTTCAATAACGTCTTTCATCGATAACGCCCCCTATACGGCGACACGCGCTCAAGCACTGGGCGCTGTCCATCAGTTATGGACTCGCCAAGAGTATCGCACGGCTTTCAAGGGATACATGAAGAAAAACACGCGGAAGTCGCCACATTACACCGGCATCTATCGGTACCTTTCTGTTCTTTCGGAAGCCGAAAAGAATGCGCCTGAGGTCGCCGTTATTTATCTGAGAGGCGAAATTACAGATGAGGAAGACAGCGTTTCGCGACAGAGTATTTCTGCTGAAATGCTCTCCAACGCCCTTCGTGAAGCGGGAAAAGACCAAAACATCAAGGCAATTGTTCTGAGGATCAATAGTTCTGGCGGTTCTCTTACTGGATCTCACAAATTGTCAACGCTGATCACCACAGCTCGCCATAAATACGGGAAACCGATTGTCGTCTCTATGGGAACCGTTGCGGCGTCAGGCGGTTATTGGATCTCCGCCCCGGCGGATTATATCGTTGCCACTCCCGCAACCCTTACAGGGTCGATTGGCGTTATCAACGTCTTTTTCTCGACGGCAGAGTTAATGCAAAAGCTGGGCATTGCGTGGGAAGTTCGTACTTCTCACAAGAATGCGGCGTACGATGTCGGCGTCAAGCCTTTTTCAGAAGAGGCAAAAGCACGTGTCTCCGAAATGGTGGATGAAGGGTACAGCTTGTTCATCGAGCATGTTGCGTGTTGCAGAAAACGCTCCATAACCGAGATAGAAGCGGTAGCAAAGGGGCGTGTATGGACAGGAGAACAAGCTCATGCGTACCACCTGATCGACAAAATGGGGGGCTTGCACACAGCGATACGGGAAGCCTGCCGATTAGCGAACATCGATGCGGCAGACGTCTGTTGGCGCCATATCACAGAGACAAGCGATCCATGGACCCTATTCAAGATCTTTATGAAAAAGAGCGTTCGTATGCCCCTGCTTTCTGCTCTGGACACTTTAAGGACGCTCTATTTCCCATTTCAGCTACAAGCCAAACAAGAGATGGCCATCTTCTCTCCCGGATTATGATTCGGCAACGGGGGTCTGCTGCCCTTTAAACCTGGGGAGAATGTGCGAAAAGGAAGCACAAGCCATTAAGGCAACTATATAGGCAATTTCACTACCAAAGGACCAGACACACCATCACAGCCTCTCTACGCCCGTTTTTAGGGCAAATAGAAGGGTATTGGGGGCTATCCTTCGGCGTCGTCATGTTCAGAAAAGGGAATAGCATTTTTCATGTGCTGCAGCACGTCGTACACAAACGGAATGATGTTCGTTGGAAGGGCGTTCACAGGAAAGAACACCAACCCAG
>JAISRK010000043.1 GCA_031273665.1 Holosporales bacterium | reverse complement strand
GTTGTCCAACCAAGGCGGTATCGAAGGCTTTTACGGACGCAATTATGCCCTCGCACAAGTGCGTACGTTCCAAACGATGCGTTTAGGGGAGACGGCGTCAACAGTGCCTCTTGTTTTGCCGCAAATCGAATGGAATGGGACAGTGGACTCTGCGCTTTTCGGTGGCACATGGGCAACGAATCTCTTCTCGATCAATCTTGACTATCCAAATGGTAAAAAAGATCGTCGTGCCTTTGTCAATGTTGGCTGGACGCGCCATTTGGTCGCGCCTTTTGGGCAGATTCTGACGGTTCATGGAACCATTCTTGGCCGTTTTTATGAATTTATAGACAGAAATGCCTCGCAAAGCATCAATGGGACGTTACGCCATGCCCGCATCGCCCCAGAAGGCAGTCTTTATTGGCGCTGGCCTTGGGTATTTGTCGGTTCTCCACAAGAGATTTTTGTGTTAGAACCGCTTCTGGGGTTGGTGAGCAATGCCACTCTGTCCACCGAGGATCAGGCTTTTTTTCAAAAAACAGAATCTGGAGCGCTATTTCAGGAGCTCACAGAATGGAATTTTTGGCGCCTACATCGTGCGCCACAAGGATGTGGCAGCGAAACTGGGGGGCGACTCGTATATGGCCTAGGAGGGCGTTTATACGCTGATGGAGGGGTACTTGCGCGAGCGACCATTGGCCAGTCTTATATGTTGACGCGCAATCATTCTGTGGTTCCCCAGGAAAGTGGCTTGTACGAGCGGCGATCCCATATAGTAGGCGCAGCAGAGGTGTTCCCCGGCAATGCTAGTTTGCTAATACGTGGGAAGTACAGCCCGTATGCCCACCGCTTTACGCAATTGGAAAGTAAGCTTTCCTTTGTGGCAGCGGGCATCAATGCAACATTACAGGTTTTTGATATAGACCAATACAACGCACGGGCGGCTTATCGGCGAATAAAAGGAGGTACTCTCAGTCTGAGTGGCTCTATTCCGCGTCTTCCTGTGTGGTCGTGGGTGGGAAGTGGCACGATTGTGGGCGATAAGTTACGCCTTTTAAATCGCAGTATCAGTGTGGCTTACAAAGGAGATGTGTTTTCTTGGACTAATACGGTTGCACATCTGTTCCAAGAAAATTACGTGAAACGTTACATAGCGACAACGTATCAAGACGAATGCTTTACGATGACGCTACAAGCGGCGCATGTCTTTGATGATCGTTTTGTACGACCTCACAAGAATCAAAAGGATACGCAGTTTACGATCACGATCAACTTCAAGAACTTAGGAGAGTTCAACAGCTCACGTCTCGAGACGTGGATCGATGACCTCGCGCAGCTCCAACAAGAAGAGATGTTCAATCCCTAAGCCGTCCCTGACTCCGGAGGAATCTGGGACGGCTTTTTTGTATATAGCGTTTACGGCGTTATATCCTCATCAGATGTCTGAGTAGCGGGAATTATCTGAACAGACCGTTGGGTGCCAGCTGCCTGCATCTCCGCATATGTGAGCGCATCAGAGTCTGCTTTTGCAGCTGCTTTGAGGGCTAGTTCTCTACATAGAACTGCTCCTGCGCCAGTACAGCCGCTCGTTATACTGAGTGTTTTCTGTAAAGTTGGGTTATCCTGGCCATATGAATTTAGTAGGAACAACTGCACTCCGGTAGCGGTGTACCCTAGGCCCGATAATACATTCAGTCCATAACTCATCGCAGACCAAAAGGTGACGGTGCATTGTAACCCACCCGCTGCGCAGCCTTGTGCAAGAATTTGCGCGGTCTGGGGGTTCAGCGTGGTAGAACCGTTTTGTGCGTCCTCGGTGTCTAGTGGCAAGATTTGTAATGTGCTCGTGGCGTTTTCTGCGTCTTGCTGGAAGCTTTCAGGACATTCGGGATCTTGCATGCTCAATCCGGTTATTGGCATAAGAAGCATCAACATAGGAAGTGTCTTTTTCATTTTTGTCTCCATATTCGATAGTTAAAAGATAAAATATAAAGATTAAAATTGTCTTAATAAGTCAAAAAATATTATAGTACACAATATGAAATATTATTACGCTCATATCGGCGTCCTCCGCGGATACGCCTTCCACTTTCTGGCGATATCCTATAAATTTTTTTGCCAAAATGTATCGTTAAATTTTTACTTCCTATGGGAACATTTTTTTTGTATAAAATGGCGCTCTCGTGAGGAAGATGTGACCAGAGGGTAGTCTGTCCGTTTCTTGCACCCCGCACACGTTCCCCTACCGTCGTACGCTTGCGCTTGCGTGAGGGCTGGGCTACTCTGTCAATATGGCACCAGAGTCTTCTCCCGCAACGTCCGACATCATCGACTCCTTATCGTTTGAGGCCGCTCTCGCCGCTCTTGAAGAAGTGGTGGCTAAACTTGAAGGAGGGCAAGTACCTTTAGAAGAAGCCGTGGCTCTTTATGAGCGGGGGGCTCAGTTAAAAGAACATTGTGCGCTGAAGTTGAAAAACGCTCAATTGAAGGTCGAAAAAATTATCGCGCAAGAGGGGTATACCGCTACAGAACCGTTTGAACCTAGCGCCACAGAAGTCGACAGGTGACGGGTGCGACTCCTGCAAGGAAGACCCATTGCGCATGGTATATGTGCCTCTCTTAAAGAGCGCGTCCAGGCATTTTTCCGTCGGTACAACCAACCACCTACGCTAGCCCTCCTCCGCGTTGGCGATGATGCAGCAAGCGGTATATATCTCAAGAACAAGGTGCAGCGTGCTGAAGAAGTAGGGATTTGCGCGCGCGTGTTTGCGTTCCCGGTACAGACGTCTGCAGCAGAATTGATAGCCTGTATCGATCTCTTGAATCATGATGATGCAACGCACGGGATCCTGGTGCAACTTCCTCTTCCTGCGCCTTTGGGTGCGGAGACGATCATTAATGCCATTGCGCCGGCTAAAGACGTGGATGGTCTGACAACGGTCACGCAAGGGCGCTTATTTCGTGGGGAGGCGTGTTTAAAACCGTGCACAGCGCAGGGCATTCTCCTCTTATTAAAGACTGTTCATGCGGATCTGACGGGCCAACATGTGGTTATTTTGGGCCGCTCTCTCATTGTAGGCCGGCCTACGGGGCTCATATTGCTGCACGAACATTGCACAATTACGCTGGCACATTCTCGTTCCCGCGATATCGCCGCTCTTTGCCGCCAGGCAGACATCGTGATTGCTGCTGTTGGTCAACCGCGTTTTGTGACGCGGGCGTTTGTTAGACCAGGCGCGACCGTTATAGATGTTGGTATTACGCGGGAGACGTTGTCTGATGGAACGCAAAAAGTGATAGGAGATGTGGACTTCGAAGATGTGGCATCTGTTGCGGGCGTTATTACTCCTGTTCCAGGGGGAGTGGGGCCGATGACGGTGTGTTGCTTGATGAAAAACACGATAGAAGCGGCTGAAAATCAGATGTACGGGCAAGAGACACATGCTGCCGTATAAAACATCCTCTCTTTTATCACTCGGCGTAGTTCATGGTTTTTTTTCGCGGTATGGGGGCGTGAGTGCGGCTCCGTTCGATGCTCTCAATACGAGTTTTACGGAGGGAGACGATCCGGATGCCGTCCTTCATAATCGGCAACACGTGTTGCAAACCTTGCATCTTGAAAACAGTTCCTTAGTCACGGTACATCAAGTGCATGGCACAAATGTTCTGTATATTGGCTCTATACAACAAGTTAACGCCGCCATTGACACAGAAGCAGATGCGCTAGTGACAGACGTGCCGGGTATTGTATTAGGCGTGCAGACGGCAGATTGTGCTCCTATTATGCTTCATGACCCAGAAAAGCGCAGAGTTGCTGCTGTGCATGCTGGATGGAAAGGGGCTTTTTTAGGCGTTGCTGAGAAGGTAGTGCAGACCCTAATAGACATGGGCTCTGATCCTAGGGCGATGCAAGCGATCATCGGTCCGTGTATTCACCAGGAATCATATGGTGTTTCTGCGGATTTCCGACAGCAGTTTGTGAACAAGGACACGACATATGCGGCATTTTTTCGCAACGTTGAAGCAGAAGGGTGTTTCTTCGATCTCCCGGGATTCCTGAAATATCGTTTGCAAGCGATGCACGTAAAAAATGTGGAAGTCTTGCCGTATGATACTTATGCTGATCGGGCATTTTTCAGTTTTCGCCGAGCTCAAGAAGAGACGAAGGGCCTCTGTGGCCGACAAATATCGGTGATTGCGTTACTCAACTCTTGCGGATGAATCATGCGGTTGTTGTGTGATACGTTAGCAATTCCACTAGGAGAACGCGTCGCTTCTCTGCTCAGACTGTCCCTCGTTCGGTGCACGATTCGGTCATTTCCCGATGGTGAAGCAGACGTCGCACTGCAAGAATCCGTCGAGGACGAAAGCGTTTTTATCCTTTCCAGTGCCGTGGCCTCGTCTTGGGTTCCTCTCCTTTTGCTGTTGGATGCGGTGGTCCATGCTCGTCCGCGCAGAATCTATCTCTGCTTTGCGTATTTCGGGTACGGACGGCAAGACCGACGGACGACGAACGGTGGTGCTTATGCCATTCAGCGGTTGGCCAAGCTGTTGGGGACATTCCCGCTAGAGCGGGTGTATATAATAGATTTGCACAATCCGAGTAGTCTCGTGTTATTTCCTATGCCGTGTGCTTGCCTTAGCCCCAGTAAAATATTCTATTCGTATCTTATCGACACGGGGACTATCCCAGATGTTCTTGTGGCGCCGGACCTTGGAGCGATACATCGTGCGCAACAATTATCGGCTCTATGTGCGCTTCCTTGGTATTTTTTGGATAAAAAAGTTGCAAGACGAGAGGGACGCCAGCGTTTCCAAGGGAAAAAATGTGTGCTAGTTGATGATCTCGTTGATTCAGGGCACACTTTATGCCATGCTGCGGACGTTCTTCGAAGAGAAGGGGCGCAGAGTGTGATGGCGTTCGCAACCCATGGTCTTTTCGCAAACACCGCTCGTCAAGAAGAGGTAGGCCGTTTTATGGAGAAATTAATTGTGACAGATACGCTTCCTTTCTCGCCACATGCTTCTTCGATCGTGCAACAGATCACAGTAGCGCCTCTGGTCGTAGAGCTTTACAAGAGTCTTTGTGATTACGTGTAAGAGGGGAAATCAATGAATACGTTGGAAGTCCAAGTTCGATCGCAAACAGGCACAGGAAGCGCGCGGGCTATGCGCCGTGCGGGCGCTATTCCGGCGATACTTTATGGCAACGACGAAGCGCCTGAGATGATCGCGGTTGATGCGCGGCTTTTTGCGCGTGCGTTGGGGGCCCCCGGTATCTTTTCCCGCGTGTTTTCGTTGGTAGAGGGGAAAAACAAGCAAGAGGCCTTGATACGCGATATTCAATTTCATCCGGTGACGAATGTGCCACTGCACATCGACTTTTTTCGAGTCGACAAAACACATCCTATTATCGTGAAAGTGCCGGTGCGGTACATTAACGAAGAGGCCTCTCCTGGATTGAAGTCGGGGGGTGTGCTCAACATCGTTGCCCACGAAATTGAAGTATCATGTGCGATAAAAGATGTGCCGACTTCTATCGAAGTTGACCTGACGGGGCTCAATTTCCATGATACAATCCATGCCCATGAAGTGGTATTACCGGGGGCTGTCTCGCTGGTGACCCACGGACGCGATCAGGTGATGGCAACAGTGGTCGCGCCAACCATTATGCCCACAACGGAACCCGAAACGGTCGAAGTGCCCGAGACTCCTGTCGAACAACCGGAAGTTTAAATGGCGGCTCCTTTATGTATCGTTGGTTTGGGGAATCCTGGCCCGACGTACGAGGGGCATCGCCATAATGTGGGGAGTCTGGTGCTGCAGCAGATCGCGCAGCGCTGGCATTTCTCTTTCGTCAATAAACATAGTTTCGAATTGAGCATTGGTACGCTGGAAGGGCGGAAGACTCTTTTATTGCGTCCCTTGACGTTTATGAACGATTCTGGGCGTGCTGTGGGCCTCTGTGCAAGCTTTTATAAGTTGTCTCCTGAAGAGTTTTTAGTATTGCACGATGATATGGATCTCGCGTGTGGTGTCATCAAGCTGAAGCAAGGCGGAAGTAGTGGCGGACACAATGGACTTAAAAGCATCGATACGGTCTTGGGTCCTGCCTATTGGCGCTTGCGCATTGGCATTGGTCACCCCGGGCATAAAGATCTTGTCGTGCCGTATGTTCTCAGCCCCTTTGCAAAAGCTGAGAAAGATCACTTAGTCTCCGTTTTTACAGCGATTGCCGAATGTCTCCCGTTATTTGTGCGCGGAGAAACAACTCTTTTCGCTCAACAGATTCAAGCGGCAGGGGCGGCTCGCCCTCCGGCTAATGCTACAATGTCGTGAAAACACAACGCGGTGCTATATGAACTGGCAATGCTGTAGGATTTGCTGTGTGACGTAATATGGTGTCAAGGCGTGCATAGAGGAGCTGATTCCTCTAGGAGGCGCAATCTGGAGCGCGTTTGGTAAATAAGTAAACACAGGCGAAACGCCAAACAATCCAACCACTGGACAGGTGTTCATGGCGCCAGCGAGGTGAAAAAGTCCGCTGTCGTTCCCAACAAACACGTACGCATGTTGCAAAATGCTGGCTATGACGGATAAATGCTCTCCTATAAGGTAGACAATGGAGGGTTTTGTGGTCAGCGAAGATGCTATATAACTCGCTGTGCCTCTGTCCTGCTCTCCGCCGCATAGAAACAACGTACCACCGCCGCCCCATTGTTGAACCAATGCGTCCGCCAAGGTTACCCAACATGTACTTGGCCAACGACGGTGGGCGTGACTCGCCCCAATGCCAAAAACGATCCATGGCCTCGGGAGATCAGCGTATTGGTCGTATGCTTGCTGCAGGCGCGTTTGCGTAAAAACAGGTTTCTGACCATCTGGCAAGCGTTCAATGCCATATGTTTCCAAAAACGCCCACGACATTTTTGGCACTTCCGTGGGTATGGGTCGTGGCATAGGCCGATATAAACGGCGTGTGAGGCAGATGCGTTCCGGCCAGCGAATCCCGTATCCTAGGCGTTCTTTTATCCCAGCACATAGGGCGGTCATCGCGTAGCTGGTGCTGCGGCCCAGTATCCAAACACGTGAGAAGTGTTCTTGTCTGAGAACCGAAATATTTTTGATCCGCCCCCATCTAAAACGGGCATTTCTCGCTATAAACACCACTTTTTCAATGGCCGGATCGTCAACGAATAAGTCAGCGGAAGGGTGAGATCCGGGCATGGCCAAGACAATACGATGCTGAGGCGCAACCGCAGCGATCGCATGAAAGGCGTGCATATGGAAAATCGCATCACCAATTGTTCGGAATTTATGAATGACAACCCAGCGCTCTTTTATTTGATTGTTGGGTCGATCTTGAGGTTGATCATCAGGCTGATCATGCGATATGGATTCTGAGTAACTATCCAATGCATGCCCTCCTTCAACGCCCCATAGCTAAAAACTTTTCCTCTCGTGCGTGCACGAGCGTGTCACGTGGCTGTTGTTCAAGCTCCTGAAACGCTTGTTGGAGCGTTTGAGCGATAGCAGTCATCGTGACCTTAGGATCG
Source organism: Holosporales bacterium (assembly GCA_031273665.1). GTDB lineage: Bacteria > Pseudomonadota > Alphaproteobacteria > UBA3830 > JAIRMZ01 > JAITIJ01. Next base: position 4,671 of record JAISRK010000043.1, on the reverse strand, counting down.
CGATGCGCGCCTCCTAACGGTTCAGGAATAATGCCATCTATTATGTTAAGATTTAATAAATCTTGAGCAGTTAAATGGAGAGCTTCTGCTGCTTCAGCCGCTTTTGTCGCGCTGCGCCACAGGATAGAAGCACATCCTTCGGGGGAAATGACGGAATACACCGCATGCTCTAACATGAAAATTCTATCGACAACTCCCAATGCCACGGCGCCTCCTGATCCCCCTTCTCCCGTAATGACCGCCAGTGTCGGGACCTGTAAAGAGAGGGATTTCTCGATACACCGAGCGATGGCTTCCGCTTGCCCACGCTCTTCCGCCCCGACGCCCGGATAGGCGCCGGCTGTATCAATAAACGTGATGAGCGGTAATTCAAATCTATGAGCTAGATCCATCAGGCGTTGAGCTTTTCTATATCCTTCCGGATGGGCCATGCCAAAATTGTGGAATAGCCGCTCTTCAGTATCATGGCCGCGATGAATCGCTAAGACGACGACGGTTTTGTCAAAGAAACGTCCTATGCCGCCTACCAGCGCATGATCATCTCCGAATAGCCGGTCTCCAGCGAGCGGGATATATTCCGTGATCAGCTGTGCGATACAATCTAAGCCTTGCGGGCGATTCGGATGACGGGCGACCAACACTTTTTGCCACGGCGTAAGATGCTGGTAGATATTGGTTAAAAGCGCCTGTCGTTTTTGTTCAAGACGAGAAACCTCTTGCGCAAGATTCAATTCCCCTTTTGTCATATGGCGCAGTTCATCAATCTTCGCCTCTAATTCAAAAGCCGCCTGCTCAAATTCCAGGATGATCATAAAACACACTTATGTGTTGCGTGCCCTAGAGGGTGATACTGTCTCACTGTCTGGTCCAAACGCTCCGGCATTACATGGGTGTAAATCTCTGTTGTCGTAATATCACGATGTCCCAGCATTTTCTTTAAACTCATCAGGTCTGCGCCATGCTCTAGCAGGTGTGTAGCGAATGCATGGCGCAAAACATGGGGGGAGAGACAGGACGGGTCCAACCCGGCTTGTGTCGCCAGATGCTTTAAAATCTGGAAAATACGCTGACGCGAAAGATATCCTTTGGTGGCAGAGGAAGGAAAGATCCACAGGGTCTGGCCTATCATAGTGCGCCACGTTGCCAAAAGATGGTATGCGTGCGTACACAGGGGAACGCAGCGTTCTTTGCCACCTTTCCCTTTGATACGCAAAAAGGCGCCATCCCCCTCACAGGCTCCCCACTGTAGCGAAACGAGCTCACTGACGCGTAGGCCGCTTCCGTACAGAAGGAGGAGCATCAGCAAGGCGCGGGTGCGTTCCAGAGTAGGTAGGGCTTGCGCGGCCTCAAACAGCAATTGCACATCCCGCTCAGAGACGATGCGTGGCAGGCGCTTTCTTCTGACGGGGCGTGTCAGATATTGCGTTGGATCTGACGTTAAGCTCTCTTCCTGCATACAGAACAGGCAGTATTGTTTAATAGCGGTCAGGCGCCGATGGATAGTCGCTGTACTTCTCTGCTGTTGCGCGAGATGCGCACAATAGCGTCGAATGTTGTCCTCTGTGAGTAAAGGAGCCACTTGTTGCCCCTCCACGAAGCGACAAAACTGCAGAAAATCGACGAGATCTAGTTGATACGCCATTTGCGTATTCCGTGACACACCGCGCTCCGCTATAAGCATTTCGAAGAACGGCTCTAATGCGACGGTTATATGCGCAGCTATCCGTGCATCGTGTCGTATCCGCTTATTGTTGCAGGAATTGTTCATGTGGAAGAATCTTGTGGACTTCGCTCACTGGTGCGGGAATGCCGACCAAAAGCACTATCCCCCATCCTAGGAGCGTGAGTAATGCGATGACAGACGCGAGAAATACAATGATACGCACAGTGCTTTACCTCTCTTCTATTCCCTTATAACATCAGCTGAGGGAGAGCAAAAGGCTTTCGAGGAGATCTTGTTGGGTATAGTCCTTATTGCATGGCGCCGAAGACGTGGAGGGGCGGGATGACGCTTCTTCCATTTGTGTGTTGGGTGTTGATTCTCATCTTAGTGTGTGTTGCTGGTTTTTTTTCTGCATCCGAGACGGTGGTTACGGGCGTCTCGCAGGCGCAGCTTTATAACAAGAGAAACGATGCGCGCGCGGTAGCGCTGCGGGCGTTACAAGAAAATCTTGGGCTCACATTAAGCTCGATATTAATTGCGAATCAGCTGATTAGTCAAAGTGTCACGGCGGTAGCGACGTGGCTAGCGATAGAATTTTTGGGAGAGTCCTTTTTGCCGATTACGGCGTTTTTCTTCAGTTTGTTCATTGTAGTATACGTAGAGATCGTCCCAAAGCTCATCGCTATTCAAAATCCCGTGCATTATGCGTTGACGTTTTCCTCCTTGTTAACCACTTTTTGCAGGGTTTTGTATCCCATCACGCGCTTTTTGGAAGCCGTCGCGCGGGCCAGTTTGCGGCTCATACGGATAAAGGTCGTCTCAACGGGGCGGATTCACTGTCCGGATGAAGAACTCCGCGGCGCTATTGATCTGCACGCAACTGGTGGAGTTGAGGAAGCCCAAGAACGCCTGATGATGAAAAGCATCTTAGATCTTAATGAAGTATCTGTTGGTCAAGTAATGGTTCATCGCAAGAAGTTAGAAATGATTGAGGTATGCGCGCAGCCTGAAGAGATGATCAAAAAAATTCTATCGTGTCCTTATAGCCGCATTCCTTTGTGGCGTACCAACAGAGAAAATATCATCGGTGTTCTCCATGTCAAAACGCTTTTTCGGGCCTTGCAACATGTCACGCACACGCCTGAAGCGACGGTAGATCCTGTCTCTTTGGCGTCTCCTCCTTGGTTCGTGCCAGAATCCACGACGCTTTTCGATCAATTGCAAGCATTCCGTGCGCGTCACGAGCATTTCGCTTTGGTTGTAGATGAATATGGAGCACTGATGGGCGCGATTACATTGGAGGATATTCTTGAGGAGATTGTAGGAGAAATCGTCGACGAATATGACGTAACGGCAAGCGGTATTGCTACCGAATCCGATCAATCAGTCGTTGTGGATGGCGAAATCTTAATCCGTGACCTTAACCGTCAGTTCAATTGGGAATTACCAGAAGAGGAAGCCGCGACGATTGCGGGACTCGTGATGCATTGTGCGCGGACGATTCCAGAAATTGGGCAAACGTGTGTGATTCATGGGTACTGTGTCGAGGTGCTGAAGCGGCAGCAAAACCGTATTTGTCAGTTGCGTATCTCTTCGCATAAGAATGCCTCAGCAGCAAAATAAGATTTGCCTTATTGGGACTCCATGGGCAGAGATGGAATCTCAATTTTTAACTCTTGGATTGACGACTTTACAGGCTCGACAGACGTGGGATTGGGTCTATCGGCAAGGAGTGCTGTCCTTTCTGAGCATGACAACTCTCCCCCTTCCTGTACGTCATCGTCTAGAGGCCATGTATTCTCTTGAGCGCTTGTCGGTGCAGCAAGAGCGCGTATCCAACGACGGCACACGGAAATGGTTGTTTTCCCTGCCTAATGAGGCGAATCAGTGCGATTCCTTGGCGTCCGAGATGTCTATTGAAACGGTGTGTATCCCAGAAGAACGCCGTATTACCGCCTGTCTTTCTAGTCAAGTGGGATGTGCCTTGCAATGTCATTTCTGCCGCACGGGAACGATGCCCTTACAACAGAATTTGACGACTCACGCGCTTGTGGCCCAAGTGCTCCATATCAAAGATGTCTTTCAAGACTGGCCGCAGTATAGGAAAACGCGCCGTTTGACGCATATTGTCTTTATGGGCATGGGAGAGCCGCTTTTAAATTATGCTGCGGTGCGAGAAGCTTTGACTCTCCTCATGGACCCACACGGATTGGCGTTCTCTCGTCATCGAATTACGGTATCGACATCGGGGATCGTTCCGGTATTGGCCTCTCTTGCGCGTGATTGCCGTGTACCGTTGGCGCTTTCGCTGCACGCCCCGTCAGATGTATTGCGTTCGCAGCTGATGCCTATCAACGAGGTGTATCCTTTGAAGGACTTGATGCAAGCCGTGCGCTTGTATCCTCGACAAAGTGGCACGGTAAGAGTGACGATGGAATACGTTTTGCTCAAGGGTGTGAACGATAGGCCGGCAGAGGCACGAGAACTGCGGGCGTTGCTGCGTGGATTGCCAGTGAAAGTGAATTTATTAACGTTCAATCCATGGGCAGGGGCGCCATTTGACCCTTCTTCAGAAGAAGCCACGCTGGCATTTGCGCAAATTCTAGCCCAAGGAGGAATAGATTGTTTTCGGCGTCGGGCACGTGGCCAAGACATTCTCGCGGCATGCGGCCAATTGCGTGCTGGTACAGCCCAAATGACTTGTTAAGCGTAGATGTGCCTTCTTATGTGGAGGTGAGCGGTTTTATACAAGACCAGGCCTTATGAAGGATCTACTTTAGCGACGGACTTTCTGTGCCAAATAACCTCTGCGACAGATAAAGGGCGCACATTCGGTAATAAGGGGACTGGAGCAGAAGTGTGCTCATTCAAGCACGTGAGCGTAACGGTGCCCGGTTTTTGTCCGGCTATTAAGTGTCGGACGACAGGGTCCACACCTTCTACGTGCGCAATCACGACCTTTCCTACGCAGGTTGAGAAATCGAGCGAATGTAATCCTCCAACACAAT
>JAISRK010000059.1 GCA_031273665.1 Holosporales bacterium | reverse complement strand
GCTTGAACCTTGGACAAGGAGGGGGGCAGACAACTGCTCGCCTTCTTCATGTACTCATCGCGCTGGCGGTGATCAGCTTAGCTCCAGCTATTCTGGTAATGGCGACATCGTTTACGCGTCTCGTCGTTGTCTTAGCCTTTTTAAGGAGCGCGTTAGGATTGCAGCAAACGCCTCCGAACATCGTGTTGATCAGCTTGGCGTTGTTTTTAACGGGTGCCATTATGGCTCCTACTATCGAGAAAGCGTATGTCGAAGGAATTGCTCCCCTTACACAAGAGAAAATTTCTGAAGAAGCTGCGTGGGAAAAGATCAGCCATCCTTTTCGCGAGTTCATGTTATCTCAGGTAAGAGAAGAAGATTTGAAGCTGTTCGTGGAGTTTGCTAAGGAGCAGCCTAACTCTGTCAAAGATGTTTCGCTGCGCGTACTCATGCCGGCTTTTATTATTAGCGAGCTCCGACGTGCTTTCGAAATTGGGTTTCTCATTTTTTTGCCATTTTTGGTGATCGATTTGGTGGTAGCTGCCATCCTTATGTCTATGGGTATGATGATGCTCCCGCCAGTCCTAGTGTCTCTGCCGTTTAAATTGGTGTTTTTTGTGCTGATCGATGGCTGGAATCTTGTAACCGCCAGCTTGGTTCGGAGTTTTCAATAGCGCTACGGATATTGGTCACTTTTATAAGTCACCGGTTTGCTCTTCCCTTATAGCCTGATAGAGTCATCCCATGAGGATCCATTTTTCAACAAAACCAGGAGGTAAAGCAGCAGCCGCGCTGGCGGAGCTGACGAGTATTTACGGGCAAATTCCATTAGAAGAAGCAGAGGTGGTGGTAACACTCGGCGGCGACGGGTCCGTTTTGCACACGCTGCATCGTGTCCTCCCCTTAGGCATTCCGGTTTATGGTCTCAATCAAGGCACTCTTGGGTTTCTAACAAACCCCTATTCCACAGAGCATTTGCTGAAGCGATTAGCAACAGCACATCGTGTTGTTGTGTTCTCATTGGCAATGACGGCCACGACAGTAACAGGAGAAGAGCATCATGCTTACGCGTTTAACGAAGTGTATCTCTTTCGAGCGACACATCAGACCGTCAAGATTTCTGTTTTTATTAATGGCACTAACCGCTTAGAGACTCTTGTGAGCGATGGGATTATTGTGGCGACTCCGTTGGGAAGTACCGCGTATAATTTTTCCGCTCATGGTCCGATTATTCCTTTAGATGCCAATGTGCTGGCCATGACCCCTATTAATACCTTTCGTCCGAGAAATTGGCGAGGCGCGTTAGTAACCAACACCTCAGTATTGGAATTTGTGGGGACGGACATGCCAAAGCGTGCATTAAATGCCGTAGCGGATTTTATAGAGATCCGAGATGTGGAGCGCGTGACGGTAAAGCAGGACACGCAACGTTCTGCCACATTACTGTTTGATGCGGAGGCCTCATTAGCCGACCGTATCCTCGGTGAACAGTTTGTGAGTTAAATGTTCAGTACGTGTCCGTGTATTTTCCTTTGTATCGCGCGGAGGAGTGACGGTCTTTAGACTTTTTTAATATTTTCCTCTTAGCCTAATCCTATGGATGTGACGTCCAAAAAGGTTTTTGAAAAGGAAACACGACAATGATGACGGCTGCAACAGAGTCTGCTCCTAAAAAGAGAAAAAAAAGCGCAAAAAGGCAAGCAAAAGTAAAGGGCCTTTTCAAGGGCAAGATACCACACATGAAGCTTGAAGAAAGCTTGGGCATGCATCGCAAGAATATGGAAGCGCTGTCCTCGATGGGAAAAACATCGATGGATGCTTACCAAAACATTGCAAAGTTACAAATGGGTTTTTTCCAACAGATGATGGCGGATATGCAGCAAGCTTTTCAGCAGTCTTTGGCCGCTAAGAGCGTCAATGATTGTGTCTCCAAAGGAACTGCGTTTTGCAAAGATCGTCTTGCGAAAACGATGACGCATGTGAAGAGTGTTTCCGGTGAATTAGGGGCGGGAAGAACAAAAGTGACACATCTAGCGAAAAACCACGCGGCAACGCAGATGCACACATTGAAAAATAAATTTAAGCGTCCATCGAAGTAAAACACTCTGGTGTCATCGCCCTAAAACACGAAAAACCACATTGAACAGAGGGGCCTTGTTTGTTACCATCCACTGTTGAGAAACCCTGAGGGTTTTTCTGAGTGCAGCGTCAAGTCTGACCGACAATATGATGGATAACTTGGATTGTGCTTCTATTCCCATGCATTCTGTTGGGCCGTTAAAGATCGTCGGCCCTGAACTCGTAGAAGATGTATTGCTTCCGCTGGCAACTTATGAAACCCCGTTATGGGCGTCTATAGGCCGTGGTGCCCGCGTTTTATCTGCTGCGGGGGGGGTGTATGTTGCTGTGCTTCACGACGGCATGACACGCTCTGTTATCTGTGAAGCAGATAGTGCAGAGGATTTAAGGAATTTGGTGGAGCAGTTGCCACAATATCGTGCGCAGATGGAAGAGGTTGTGGCACAAACAGGGCGTTTTATCTGTCTGCAGGACATACATTCTGAAATTGTGGGTTCTCTGCTGTTTTTACGCTTTGAGATGACGACAGGAGACGCTGCGGGACACAATATGGTGACAAAAGCGGCGGAGGCGTTGTTAAACTGGCTTTTAACAATGTTTGCTTTTTTACGTTATGTTTCGGTGTCTGGCAATGTCTGCACAGACAAAAAAGTGTCTGCGGTGAATGGGCTGTTAAAGCGTGGTAAAACGGTTGTGGCAGAATCAACGATTCCCGCTTCTCTTTGCAAGAGAGTGCTGAAGACAACACCCGAACAAATGGTCAGTTTAAACTTCAAGAAGAATTTTGTGGGCAGTGTTCTCGCTGGAAGCATTAGAAGCGCAAACGCGCATTTTGCGAATATGTTGCTTGCTATTTACTTAGCAACGGGCCAAGACTGTGCCAATATCGTCGAGGGATCGCAAGGCATCACGTATGTAGAACAACGAGGAGCAGATTTGTATTTTTCTGTGACAGTGTCCAACATCATCGTCGGAACCGTCGGGCACGGGAAAGACCTCCCTTTTGTTCAAAAGAACCTTGCTGCTCTGCGTTGCCTGCCGCAGTCAGCGGCACCAGGACGAAGCGCGCGTCGTTTGGCTGCTATCGTGGCGGGCGCCGTTGCCTGTGGCGAATTATCTTTGCTCGCTGCTCAAACAAATCCGGGCGAGTTGATGCGTGCTCACCTGCGACTTGAGCGTGCTCCGCGACGGACGCTCGCATGAATGTCGGAATAGATATCGCTGCCATGGCCACAGGCCATTATGCCTTGGATTTACGCTTTTTAGCGGTTGCGCGTAGTGTAGATCCACGCAAGTATACCACTGGGCTTGGACAAGACTTTATGTCGGTTGCCTCCCCTCAAGAAGACGTAGTGACGATGGGAGTTGAAGCTGGTCTGCGAGCCCTTGAACACGTCTCCGACCCAACGACCATTCGGCTTGTGTTATTTGCAACGGAATCCAGCGTCGATCAGTCTAAATCTGCCGGCATTTATATCCACCATTTTCTGGGATTAAATCCCTCGTGTCGGGTGGTAGAATTGAAGCAGGCCTGTTACAGCGCGACGGCGGCGTTGCACATAGCGACGGCATTTGTGCGGCAGAATCCAGCGGCTCAAGCACTGATCATCGCCTCTGATATTGCGCGCTATGGTCTGAATACCAGCGGAGAACCCACACAAGGATGTGGTGCCGTGGCTTTGGTCGTTTCGGCTAATCCGCGCGTTCTTGTGGTGGAGACGACGACGGGCGTGTATACCCGCCACATTATGGATTTTTGGCGTCCGAATGGACAAGATGCGGCTTGCGTGAACGGCCGTTATTCTGCCCTCGCATATCTCGAGGCTTTAAGCAAAACATGGGCAGACTTCCAGTGCAACGGAGGAGGTTCTGTCGGTCAAATAGATTTTATGTGTTACCACACGCCCTTTACGAAAATGGCCGAGAAAGCATTTGCGCGGCATACAGAAATCGCGCGCAGTATCCAGAGGGGCGGGCAATATCTCCCCGCTTTTTTACCGTCTGCGGTGCTCTATGGGCGCCGTTTGGGCAATTGCTATACAGCATCTTTATATATCAGTCTGCTCTCTTTGCTGGAGAACACAGCGCAAGATCTGGCCGGTGCGCGCGTGGGGCTTTTCTCTTATGGGTCTGGATGTGTGGCGGAGTTTTTCACAGGGGTGTTAGCTCCTGGGTACCAAAACGTCTTGTTTGCGGAAGCACACACAGCGGCGATCGCACAACGCGCCTTGCTCACTGTATCAGAGTATGAAGCGTTTTACACACAATCTCGCGATCCTGTATGCGTTCCAGAAGTGCGGTATTATACCGGTCCTTTATGCTTTTTAGGGGTGAAAGACCATCAGCGCCACTATCGTCTGACCCTTTGTAATACAGAGTCATGCACGCAAGTGCGGCTCGTTTCGTGAATACATTGACTAATGTATTTACGATCTCAAAATATGCAGTCCCGCCATTGTAACGATGGTAAAAAGTCCGGCAATCAGCAGGCACTCAATAGCCATAACGTATTCTTGATGAGAATTTCTCCTTTTGGGATGATGCATTGTACGCTCCTTTTGACCTTTTTTGTTAGCATATGAAGAAAATTGTTACGAAAAGGTAAAGATGTTTACGACGCAGACATTTCATTTTGATGGGTACTCCGCTTTTCAGCGAGAGATACATGCCTTCCCCACACAACCAGGCGTTTATCGCATGCTGAGTAACTCCAAAGAAATTCTGTATATCGGCAAGGCAAAAAATGTGCGGAGACGCCTGCAGAGTTACGCAAAATTCGATACTTTAGCGCCACGCATTCAGCGTCTTGTGCGCGGTATTGTGGAAGTGGTAGTTACGACGACACAAACCGAGACAGAGGCGCTGCTGCTGGAGGCGTCTCTTATTCGAGAACACAAACCCCGTTTTAATGTGATCTTTAAAGACGACAGAAGTTTCCCATCTTTGTTGTTGTCGAAGCACGCCTTCCCGCGGTTGATGAAATACAGAGGAATACCACCACAGGGTGTGGCTTTCGGCCCTTTTTTGTCGTCTCATGTGGTCGATATGATGATAGAGGAAATAGCAAAAGCTTTCAGAATACGTACGTGTACGGATGCAGTCTTTGCTAATCGGCGCCGGCCGTGTTTACGTTTTGACATCAAGCGTTGTTCTGGGCCATGTGTGCGCCGTATCTCGCAGGAGACTTATCAAGAGCATGTACAAGCGGTTATGGACATTTTGGGGGGTAAATCGTACGCATTACAGAAGACGCTAGAGGCGCATATGCAACAAGCGGCGACGGAGTTGCGCTATGAAGCGGCAGCGGGATATCGCGACCAGATTCAAGCGATTGCGACGCTTTTAACGCGTCAAGAGATCTATCGCGCGGGCTTCAACGATTTAGACATTGTGGTGCTAGTGTTCAATGTCGACGGTAAGGCGGTCGGTCTGTTTGTCGTTATGTATCGACAAGATTGTTTCAAAGGAGAGAGGTTCTACTGTTTTGATAAACAAGAAGCTCATTTGTCAGAGGACGAATTGTTACCGTTGTTTATCCATTTATATAAAGCCTCTCCGCCGCCAAAGCGTGTGTTGGTTGGTGCTCTTCCCATGGTAACTCTGCACTCGTTGCAACAGGCCCTTTCTGCGGTGGCCGGATACCCTGTTGCGGTCAGTTGCCCTCAACGGGGAGAGAAAGCGCGTGCGGTGGCGCAAAGCCAAGAACGCGCTCAAAAGGCCATTGCGGAACAGACGGCAACCGACCTTTTTGCTCCAGAGATGTTTGAACAATTAGCGCGTGTTTTTGCGTTACCCCAGGTGCCGGAAAGTATCGAAGTGTACGATAACAGCCATTTACGTGGGCAGTTTCCATATGGCGTGAAGATTGTCACAACAATGCAGGGATTCCAGCCAAAAAGATATCGGCGCTTTCCCATTGTTGCCAGTCCTGCACAAGACGATTGCGCGATGCTCGCAGAGACGTTGAAGCGGCGGTTTTTAAAGGTAGAAACAGACAGTCCCCCAGATTTGTTGCTCATTGATGGAGGGAAAGGACAGCTCTCTGCGGCTGTTTGTGCTTTAAAACCGTTTCCATGCGCATCTTCTATAGCAGTGATTGCTATTGCCAAAGGTCCTCACCGCAATGCTGGCAAAGAACGCTTCTTTTTTGGAAATCACTGTGAGCTGATGGGTGATCAATTAGAAGCCTCTCTACTGTTCTTTTTGCAACGATTGCGCGACGAAGCACATCGCTTTGCGATTGCGGCACATCGCCGTGCGCGCACTGACAATTTGCGTTCTTCTCTCCTTGATCAGATTCCCGGTGTCGGTACGCGGAGACGAAAAGTCCTGCTCAGCCATTTCGGCTCCTTAAAAGCGCTACAAGCGGCCTCTGTATCGGACCTGGCCCACATTCCTGGTATTGGGGCTCATCAGGCAGAGACCATTTGGACGTGTTTACACAACGCATAAGGGGGCAGAAGGCGAGTAACTGTGAGTTGGTCATTCCTCGTCGTGCACAGCGGTCTATGAGATGTTTACCGTGAGCGGCATCAATGGAGAATTTTGACTCACGATTTGGAGATGTCACAGCGATCTATGCGTCGAGGACGCCTGTTATCATCAAGGGCGACCATTACAAAAGTCCCACGCACAGCAGGGATCTCTTCATCTAGTCCACTGCGTTGGACGGTGACATCGACTTCAAATGTTAAAGACGTATTGCCAACAGTGGTGAGTTTAGCGTAGACCGACAGTTCGTCTCCGACAAAGATAGGTTTATCAAAAATGACGTTACGGATTGCGCGCGTTGCGGTTAACCCGCGGGCGAATCGTGACGACATCGCGGCAACGGAAATATCCATGAGCGAGACGATCCATCCGCCGAAAATATCTCCTCGGGGGTTTGTGTCCGCTGGCATCGCTAAAGTGCGGGTTACCAGCAGCCGTTGTGTCCAATCCATTGTCATTCCGCTTTCGCAATGCCTTTGGTGAATGATCGGGGAAGTCGCGTTCTCTTGCAAGGAGTTTTTGGCGCTTCCCACGTACGGTGGCGATCGTTTCGTCCTTTTTATTATGCGTAAATGGCTTGTTTTCAAGCGTTGTGCGATGTCTTGCGCTCTTGAACCCGTCTCTATAGGGTACCAAGGAGAGCGTGAGTCATCCAAGATGCGACTGATACAGTTTTTAAAAAAACAACTACCGCAAACTCTCTATAGGCGTTCTCTACTAATTGTAGTGATGCCGATTGTACTGATCCAAGCCATTTCGGCATTTGTCTTTTTCGATCGCCACTTGGAGTCCGTGACTCGGCAAGTGGCTATTTTTAAAGCCGAAGAAATTGCTACTATTGTTTCGTTAGCGCGGCATATGCCTAAGTTTGTGGAGCTGATTCAGCACGAAGCCGCGCATTGTGAATTAGCGTTGACCAGACTTCCGGCCAATGTATTACCAGCAAGTCAAGCGATTCCCTTTTCCTCTGCGGCCGGTGTGATGTTTGATGAAGCGTTGCAGGGGCGCTTAACGGACGCGTATCTTTTGACAGAATCCAAGCATCACTTCCTTGTCCATGTCGTCTCAGGGAGAGAAACACTCGAATTTTCAGTGCCTAAGAGACGATTTACCAGTCGGACGAGTGACATCTTCATCATGTGGTCGTTGGGGACGTCGAGCTTGTTTACATTGATTGCTTGGCTCTTCATGCGCAATCAAATTCGCCCTATTAAGAAACTCGCCCAAGCGGCAGAGCAATTTGGCCGGGACAGTGCGTTTGATCCTCTTGTTCCCAGTGGCGCATTGGAAGTGCGCAAGGCAGGAGAGGCATTCAATGTTATGCAGGCGCGGATCAAGCGCTATATCGAGCAACGGACCGAGATGCTGGCGGGCGTCTCGCATGACCTCCGCACGCCATTGACGCGTATGCGGCTCCACTTAGAACTAATGCCGGAGAACACTAGCGTCTTGGCGCTGAAACATGATTTAGCGGAAATGGACACTATGGTCACGCATTTTCTGGAATATGTGCGTGGAGAGCGCTTGGAGACAATGGAGCGGGTGGCCTTGGCTCCCGTGATTCGAGAGGTTGCGCGGCGATATTTTATGCCAGAACTGTGTTGTACATTTGCGTTAGACGATCGTATCGTGAGTACAGTGCGCCCACAGGCATTTCGGCGCCTTGTTGCAAACATCATTTCTAATTGCCAACGCTATGCGCATAACGTCCACATTCGTCTTGTGCAGCAAGAAGATATTGAGTTGCGGATAGAAGACGACGGTCCTGGCATTCCAGAACACCATAGGCAAAACGTTTTTAGGCCATTTTTTCGGTTAGATGCGTCACGGACGCC
>JAISRK010000012.1 GCA_031273665.1 Holosporales bacterium | reverse complement strand
CCAATGCCGCCATTGTTCGAAACGTAATATAGCGGAAAATATTTGGAATTTTATCTAAAAATGCATTAAAAAGAACGAAAAACATCAGGTTGCCTCTTTTAGACTCCGGAGGATGTCCTCCATATGCATACTATGAGACCCTTTGATTAACACAACGTCTCCAGATTGAAATTCTTTTTCAAGAAAGGGCCAAAGATCTTGCACGTTTTCTGCCCAAGCCGCACGTCGATGCGGCGGGAGAATGTCATAAAGATTTTTCATCATTGTGCCACAACAGAAAACACGATCTATCGTATTTTTCCCTAAGGTGACGGCGAGATCTTGGTGGTATTGCACAGACGTGTCGCCCAGTTCTTTCATGTCCCCTAACACCGCTATCGTGCGCTTTCCGTTCTCTGGTACTTGCAGTCCCAGCAGCATAATAGCCGCCTGCATCGATACTGGATTGGCATTAAAGGACTCATCTAAGAGGCATATCTCTCTCTTTCCGATAAGGCATATACGATGTTGCGCTCCACGTCCATCAAGAAGCGCAAGGTTTTGCATCTGGGCACAGATTTCATCAGGGGCTCTCCCCAACGCCTGAGATATCGCCAGTACACAAGCGGAATTGAAGACCCAATGTTCTCCTGGGATAGGAACGGTATAGGTGTACTGCCGATTCCCAATCTGGACGTCCACACGACTCGCGTTAGCAGCAAGATGCCAATCACACACGCGTACCGTTGCCGATGGCGACGTTCCAAAAGTAAAAATCTGAGCGGCGTGGTGATGGGCTCGGTCTTTCATCACTTGCGCATACGGAGAATCTGTGGGGAACACTGCCCAGCCCCCAGGTCTAAGGCCGTCAAAGATCTCCATTTTTGCGCGCGCGACCCCCGATAAAGACCCCAGAAACGCTGTATGCCCCACGCCGATTGAGGTAATGACGATCCCATTAGGCTGCGTCAGCGTCGATAGGTCATGAATCTCTCCAAAATGATTCATACCGATTTCGATTAGACCGTATGCGGCACTTGATGGTAAATTCGCAAGGGTTAACGGGACACCCCAGCGGTTGTTAAAACTCCTGTCAGCAGCATGCACAAGGCCTGTAGGATGAAGAACGGTTCTGAGTGCCTCGCGTGTGCCGGTCTTGCCGACACTGCCGGTTATGCCAATGATCGTTCCTTGACTCCTCTGCCGCGCGTACTGCGCGAGATTCCTCAAGGTCGCATACGCATCCTCGACGACAACAGCGTTCTGTGCACAACGCTCTGAAACAACGAAAGCAGCTCCTGCGGCGGTGGCATTGTCGATAAAGTCGTAGCCGTCGCGATGGTCTCCTCGTAAGGCGAAGAAGAGGTCTCCTGGCTTTACAAAACGTGAGTCAATGGCAACACCGGACACTTCCCGTGGGATGGGGGCGTTCAACACATGTTGCAGCTCCTGTGCCGAGAAAAGGGGCGTCATCCGCGTAGTATCTCCCTCACAACCCCTTGATCGCTGAAAGGATGCTCTACACCGCGTATCAATAGCGTTGTCTCGTGGCCCTTACCGGCAATGAGAACGGCGTCCGTAGGGGACGCCTCTGAAAGGGCGTGTGCAATCGCCTTGCGACGATCTGCGATATCTTGGATTGGTACACGGCCTTTCATGCCAGTACGAATGTTATGCCGGATTTGTGCCGGATCCTCATTGCGGGGATTATCATCTGTGATCACCACGTAGTCGCCCAACTGCTCGGCGATTTGGCCCATAAGAGGACGCTTCAAATCATCTCGTTCTCCGCCACAGCCGAATACCACAATGATGCGACCTTTCACATGGGGGCGTATAGTGGTCAAAACGTGTTTCAACGCATCAGGGGTATGTGCATAATCAACGTAGACAGTCTTGCCGGCGTGAACGATGCGTTCTAGGCGGCCTGTTACACTCTGAATCGGTAGTTCTTTATAGTCAGCGAGAAGGTCCAGGAGCGTCTCTGTTTTCGTTTCACTTGCTAACGCCAATCCCAGAGCACACAGAAAATTATATGCCTGGAACTGTCCGATAAGCGGGAGGCTCCATTGGATCTGTCGGCCAAAAATTTCGACGTGCAGTTGCTGTCCCTCTTCATGAGGAACAATTTTGTGCAGAACAAGAGCTTGGGCATTCTTGCCGTAATCCAGCACATGGAGCCTTCGTTTAAGGGCGATGGCGCGAAGGGTAGCGTACTCCGCCACATCTGCATTCAAGATACATGCTCCCATGGATGTTATCAGCTCTTCAAATAGACGCTTTTTAGCGCGGAAATACGCTTCCATTGTTATGTGATAGTCGAGATGATCTTGCGTCAGCTGCGTGAAGGCGGCGGCCTTAAAACGTATGCCATCCAGTCGTCGTTGATCCAAGCCATGGCTGGATGCTTCTAGCGCGCAGTGCGTAACGTGATGAGTGACGGCAAGTTGCGCTAATTGGCCATGGAGCACGAAGGGATCGGGGGTTGTTAATCCACCATGGGTTTTAGGCATAGGCCCTTTAATCCCCAATGTTCCAATGCTAGCCGCTTGATGCCCCTTCAGTGTCCAAAGCTGTCGGACAAAGTCCACCACGGAGCTCTTGCCGTTGGTCCCCGTTACGGCCACGCACGTTTCAGGTTGTACTTCATGAAAAGCAGCGGCCATTTTAGCAAAAACAGCGCGTGGATCTTTGGCGCACAAAAACTGAACGGTTGGGTGACACGCAAGGGCCAGCCGCTCGTAGTCTTCTTCCGCCACAAGGATCATGGTGGCTCCCGCGGCAATCGCTTGAGAGATGTAGTGTGCGCCATCGTGTTGCGTGCCCGGTAAAGCCGCAAAGAGGTTCCCAGGAACGACTCGACGAGAATCCGCGGTGATACCGGTTAATCCTCGGGCAGGGACAATGCTATCGGGAAAATATTCGCGCAGAAATTGAAACAACGACATTAGGGCCGATCCTTAGGAGCATTTGTAGGAAGAGGGGCAGGAGGCAGGCCTAAGAGGGGTCCTATGCGTTTAATAATCCGTGAGGCAATGACAGCGGCATTCCACCCGGCTGACGTGTGTCCCCGCGTCTCTTTTGTCGCTTTCGGTTCATCCAACAGG
>JAISRK010000058.1 GCA_031273665.1 Holosporales bacterium | reverse complement strand
TTGTGTACCCACTTTCGGCTTTGGACAACGCAAAACCTGCTCTTCGGCAATAGCATAGGGAGGGAGCAGCCGATTAATCTCGCAAGCCCCTGAGGTGTTGTCCCGAATCTTGAAGCGATAATCGCCAACGTATCCCCTGCCCTTACGACGTATGGCACTGAGTCAACTAAAGGCGGCTCGCGTAACATCGGTTCCTCCGTCCTAACGTCTAAAGGCGCCGGCATCTCGCGTGAGCAGCCACTGAAAAGCACGCATATACTTAGTAATAAAGTGTAAGAGTGCGAGTTATGGAACATGGGACGAAAAAACCTCCTCAAGAAGACGAATCGCTTTGTCGTGGTTTGTATAAAGTTGAACAGGAGTAATGGTTATCACGTTTTCCTGATACAAAGCATACAGATCGGTACCCGTTTTTGCAGTAATCTGGGCCTTTCCCCAGCGCGTACTGATCCAGTAGTACAGCGTGTCGTCAGGAGCTTTACACTCCTTTACTTCCCACTGTAGCGGATGAGGAGCCAGAGGAACCGCCTTAATGCCGGAGATGCCGCCAACGGGGAGGTTGGGAAAATTCACACTCATCAACGTGCGCTCTGGCCAAGAAAGCGCCAGTAATTTGCGTATAATGCCAGGTAAGAAATGCTCTACTGCGGCGTATTTTGACGCCCCTTCTTTAACGGTGTCCAGACTCACACCGATTGACTTTATGCCCTGCGAAACGCCCATCATCGCCGCTCCCAAAGTGCCAGAGAAAATAGAGGCTTCTCCCACGTTACTGCCGGCATTGACACCAGATAAAATAACATCTGGTGCACGATCTACCAGTACGTGGCGCAAGGCACACACAATACAATCCACGGGCGTTCCCCGCACAGCAAAACGACGAGGAGACAGTTCCTGGATCCTCACTGGATCATCGAATGTCACCGCGCTACCTTTCCCGCTTAAATCGAACTTTGGCGCAATAACCCACACATCAGGAGATAAATCTTTTGCTACCCGCTCAAGAACCGTTAGCCCTTTGGACTGCACCCCGTCATCGTTGCAGACAAGGATGCGCAATCCTGATGTCAGTGTTGTGCTTGAACGCATTAAATCGTCTCCTGGTTATCCATATAGGGTTTTAGCGCATCTGGCACGGTGATAGAACCCCCTTCTTGCTGATAATTCTCGATTACAGCCACAAGCGTACGTCCAATGGGGAGACCTGAACCATTAAACGTGTGCACATACATCGGAGACGATCCTTTTACCACAGGCGAATAACGCGCTTGCATACGTCGCGCTTGGAAATCGCCACACCATGAACAACTAGAGACCTCACGGTACTCCTCTGCACCCGGTAGCCAAACCTCTAAATCATGGGTCCTTTTAGCTGAAAAACTCATATCTCCCGTTGAAAGCGCTACAACACGATACGGAAGACGTAAACGCTGTAGTACGGTTTCCACTACGCCTACCATACGAGGAAACTCCGCCTCACTTTGTGCTGGCGTTGTGATGGAGACAAGCTCGACTTTCGAGAATTGATGTACACGAATCAGCCCCTTTGTATCACGACCAGCCGCCCCTGCTTCTGACCGAAAACAAGGCGTATGCGCAACAAAGCGCAAGGGCAAATCCTTTTCATCGAGAACTTTGTTACGAACGAAATTGGTCACAACGACTTCCGCAGTGGGAATCAACCAGCGCCCATCGGTGGTACAGAACAGATCATCCTGAAATTTCGGCAATTGCCCCGTACCATACAAAATCTCTGGTCGAACGAGATAAGGCGGCGAAACCTCTTGATACCCAAATTCTTTGGTATGAATATCGAGCATAAAAGCAGCAAGTGCGCGCTCCAGTCGTGCAAGCCCTCCCTTGAGAACAGAAAAACGCGCGCCCGCAAGCGTCGCAGCCAGTTGAAAATCCATGAGCCCACGGGTTTCTCCCAAGACATCATGCGTCTTTGGAGTAAACGCGAACGTCGGAGGCTCTCCCCAACGACGCAACACAACATTCGCTTTTTCGTCAACTCCATGCGGCACATCGTCGGCGGGAGTGTTCGGGAGGCACGAGAGGAACTCTTTCAGCGCCGTCTGCGCCTCCTCCGCCTGATGTTCTAGATCTGGTAAAATCCCCTTTAGCTGGCAAGCTTCTTGAGAAAGACGTCCGAAGGTTTCTGGATGGTCTCGTTCAAGCGGCATCTGTTTGGCCAATTGATTACGCTTTGTCTGTACTTCTTGTAACACGGACAGAGCCGTTCGCCGACGTTGATCCAGTGCTTTGATCTGCTTGGCACATGGCTCCACGCCACGCAATCGCATCGCCGCATCAAACGCTTCTGGATCCTCCAAGATTTTCTCAACATCAAGCATCTTTTTCCTCAAAAATCAGCCCAGTGTACCATCTTCTTGGGAATCTCAGAAAGGTACGCCAAGCATCAGAGGGATTCTTCTTGTTCATACGTAAAAAAACCGCGTCCGCTCTTGCACCCTAGCCATCCCTTGTCGACATACTCCACAAGAAGCGCACTAGGACGATATTTCTCACCACGCTCAGCATAAAGGGTTTTTAGAATCGCCAGCACAACATCCAGTCCGATAAAATCCGCTAGATGGAGCGGCCCCATAGGATGCAAAGCACCCAAAGCCAATGCGGTATCGATGTCTTCAGCGGTCGCAATACGTTCTTCTAAAGCGCACATCGCTTCGTTTATCATAGGGATCAAAACACGATTGAGAACAAATGCGGGCGCGTCGTGCGACACGATGCTTGTCTTTCCCAGAAACTGGGCAAAATCCAAGCACTGCTGGAAAACAGCTTCCTCCGTCTCCGGCGCACGAATAAGTTCTATGAGAGAAACCTTCGTCGGGGGGTTCATGAAATGAAAACCCAAAAAACGGCACGGATTAGGAGCGTGGCGTGCTAAACGACCAATGGAGAGGGAAGATGTGTTGGTTACTAGAATAGCGTCATGCGCGATATGCGCACGGAGACGTGAAAAAAGCCCTTCTTTCGCCTCATAAGCTTCAAAGACAGCCTCGATAATAAAATCGCAGGAAGAGAAGGGGGACAAAGTCTCCGATAGAGTCAGATTTTCCAGCGCATTCTCAGAAGAAAGATTCTCAACACACGTTTGAGAGCGCCAAAGACGCTCATTTATCTTCCTTTTTGCCCTATCGAGAAGCAAAGGCGCGGCATCGTGCAACACGACACACAGTCCGTGTTCCAAACAAAGCTGTGCGATGCCAAGTCCCATACGACCTGCACCGATAACGCCAACTCGCTGAGGAATCCACATAGGGGCTTTGCACACCTCTCTACCGACGTCATCACTATACACAGATATCACTGTATGCCAAAAAGCCTCAGGAGGAATGCACGCCTAGATGCTCGCTCTCAGCTTCATCTCATCACCAGCAGTCAACGTTTAAGCGAAGTCAGCCTCCCTTTTTCCACTCCACGCTTTGGAGAAGAGGCGCATAAAGATCGTCTTGCTGCGCAATCCGCAATGCCTGTGTGTCTTGCTTCGTCGGGGGGACATCCGAAAAGCGCACATATGGCGCATCGTGGACAATGGCAATAGGCGTTTGTTCCGCACTTTCCCCCATCATAATGACTGCACTAGCGGCCAAACCATCTAAGACATTCATCGTTGTCACGCGTAGCGCTTGTCCCCAAATATCTTGTGTCCCTCGACAATCCCATAGGGGACGAAATCCACACCACGCCAATCCGACACCCATCACGCCCCAACGCAAAGGATGCGTCTGGCTATCTGTTAGAATAACTCCTAAATGGTGTAGACCATCACGCTTTTTGAGGTGTGCCCAAATCGCCGCTGCTGCCTGCTGTGGCTGAGATGGCCAGAGGACGTATTGTTGCTTGACGTTGGACTCATCAATGCCAGCCGACGCAATAAGCATTCCCTCTTTAATAGCGATCGTAATCTTTTTTGAATGGGGAGAGGCATGTTCTACAAACCACTCTGCCTCCTGTCGAATGAGATCATTTTTTGAGGTAGCGCCATCCTTTGGAACGACACGTCCCTGGCACAACGCGACGATTTTTGATGTCACCGCGACGACATCCCCTTCCTTTAGCGCAGGAACATAGCGATCCAATATAGCCAGCAAGTCTTCGTGTGCGCATATCTTGTGAGTTTTACAAACAACGACGTGCATCTATTCCGAGGGGCCCGAACGCGCGGAGGCTTGCGGAAAGGTTTGTGATTCTCTCTCTGGAAGGAGACGGCAATTTTTTATCCGATGGACATGTAATGTCCTGTGCACATGACCACTTTTTGTGAAATGGGCCTCCCCCATAAGACCTAAAAATCCACTTTCGTCAACAAACCATTCGGGCGTTAACGCCGAAAAGTCATTGACGTACGCAAGAATAGTCGTCGCATCGAACGCAAGTACACTGATCAGAGAAACAGGATGCCTCTCAAAAGTTTTTTTATAGCGCTCTTCAAAAGCGTTTGATCCCTCCTGTGCAGGAAGAGCAATGTATACCCCTTCTGCTTCTGGCAAGAAAATAAAAGCTGCCTCTTTCCAAGTGCTGGACCCTAAAATCAATGCATCTTCTTGCCGTTTTCTTAGTACCGTGATGAGCATAGAGGCCACCTCACTATCT
>JAISRK010000052.1 GCA_031273665.1 Holosporales bacterium | reverse complement strand
CTTTTCCACGATCCCCTTGTGTCATTTTTCTCTTATTTGCCCCCAGTAACGCAAGGGATTCTCTTCTCTTCCTGGCAGGAAGAGCTGCAGAAACGCACCCAGCAAATTCAAGCTTTCTTTAAAGCACGTCAGCAATTTTTGCAAAAAAAACCCCACCCTATCGAGGCAATACGCTATTGTCCGATTCCCCCTGAGCAACTGTATCTCTCGACTCAAGAAAGTGTATCTGCACTTTCTAGTCTGCCACACACAACGGCGGAGGCGTATATAAAAAACACACAGTGTAAACCCGCAGATTTCACGCTTGAACGACACAATATTTCAACTCTCTTGCAAAAAGCGGCGGATTGCTTGACGCAAGCACAGAAAGCAGGGAAAAACGTCCTGCTTGCATGTGCAACAGCAGGATCGCGTGCGCGTACGGTGCAAGCGTTATCAACGAGCACTTCTCTTATTTTGTCGCCTGTCGATACGTGGGATGCCGCACAGAAAGAGAACCAGAGAAAAAATGTTCCGGTTGTCCAGCTGCGACTACAAGAAGGATGCTGCCTGTCAGACTTGTGGGTGCTCACCGATACAGACCTTTGGGGAGAACGCTTAGGACGACCACCGACACGGCATAAAAGGGGACTTTCTTTAGAGCAGATCTCTTTAACCGTAGGCGACTATGTTGTGCACGAGGACCACGGCATTGGCCAATACCAAGGCATACAGATGCTCGCTGTAGACACTATTCGGCACGATTGCTTGGAACTGTTGTACGACAAAGGAGACAAGCTGTTCGTTCCTGTCGAAAATCTTGAACGTATTTCGCGGTATGGCCCGGAAGACGTACAGGCTCCTTTAGATCGTTTAGGCACGCTCCATTGGCAACACCGAAAGGCGCGCGTTAAAGACCGCCTCGGTGAAATGGCGCAAAAACTAGTTGACCTTGCCGCACAACGGCTTTCAATAAAGGCTCCTGCACTAGAGTCTTTCGCCTCTTTAAAAAATTACGACCTTTTCTGTATGCGCTTTCCGCATCCAGAAACCGAGGATCAATTGCGCGCGATCGCAGATATCGAGACAGACCTGCACTCCGGTCATTTCGCAGACAGGCTTGTCTGTGGAGACGTGGGTTTCGGCAAAACAGAGGTGGCATTGCGAGCTGCGTTTGCCGTTGTGGCTTCCGGCCGACAGGTGGCCGTTGTCGTGCCAACAACCCTTCTTTGCCGGCAGCATTTTCACACATTTTCCGAGCGCTTCGCGGACTTTCCTGTGCGTATCGCCTTTCTATCGCGCTTAACACCTGTAAAAGACAAAAAAGAGATTTTTGAAAGTATCGCGCGTGGAGAAATCAACATCGTTATCGGAACCCACACACTTTTGAAAAACGCCGTAAAATTCCAAGATCTTGGTCTATTGGTAATTGATGAAGAACAACACTTTGGCGTCAAACAAAAAGAGCACTTAAAAGCATTAAGTACTGAAGTGCATGTTTTAACGTTGACTGCGACCCCCATTCCGCGCACTCTGCAGCTTTCTTTAACGGGAGTCCACGATTTAAGTGTCATTGCCTCGCCACCCACGGATCGACGGGCTGTACACACGTTCGTCATGCCATTTGATCCCGTTATTTTGCGCGAAGCAATCTTAAGAGAGCGTGCTCGTCAAGGATATATCTTCTACGTTTGTCCGCGCATAGAGGACTTAGCGCCTGCCGCACAATTCTTGGAAGAATTCGTACCAGAAGTACGTTTTTGTGCAGCTCACGGACAAATGCTAGCCTCTTTATTGGAAACGACCATCAGCGATTTTTTGGAAGGGAAATACGACGTCTTGCTTGCTACCAATATCATCGAATCCGGCATTGATATCCCTATCGCCAATACACTGATTTTGTGGCGTGCTGATCGCTTTGGACTGGCCCAACTTTATCAATTGCGTGGACGTGTCGGACGTTCTCATGTGCAGGCGTATGCGTATTTCACGTATGAAGCGCATCGCTCATTGTCAGAACGCGCAAAAAAGCGACTAGAACTTCTCGAACGTCTCGATCATCTCGGTGCTGGATTTACGTTGGCAAGTTTCGACCTGGATCTCAGAGGTGCAGGCAATTTACTCGGAGCAGAACAATCTGGGCATATTCACGAGGTCGGAGTGGAGTTGTACCAGAATATGCTCAAACAGGCCGTAGAGGCACTCCAAAACAAAGAAGCGCCTCCTCAAGGAGAGTCTATTTCGCCGCAATTATCACTGGGTTTGTCTGTTTTGATCCCAGAGACGTATGTACGCGATTTATCGACACGACTTAGCTTTTATCGACGCGCTGCCGCAACGCATACCCAGGAAGAGGCGCAAGAACTCGTGGAAGAGCTTGTCGATTGCTTCGGTCCTCTCCCACTAGAGGTCCAGAACTTATTCACAGTTATTCGATTGCGTAACATTGCGAAGCAAGCGCACGTGCGAAAGCTCGATCTAACGACGCAAGGCGTATTACTAGGATTCTCTCTTTTCCCTAATCCAGCGGGATTGTTGGCACTTATCGAGAAATCTCGTGGCACGATACTTCCACGTCCTGGTGACAAAATATTCGTTACAGCCCCCAAAAATCAGCACCAAGAGGATCAGATCTTCTTTTGCGAAAAAATGCTGCTTTTACTCGTCAAAATCGCACAACAACGCTAAAAAACTGATTCCGCGTTTTAAAGGACATGGACAAGAATCCTTAAAGTCGCAGGAGATTCTTTTAAAAGACCCGCGTTCCGTCAGAAGGAGAAGCAGGGGGTCTTTCTGCGTCCCCTCCTGTCTGCTGACAGGGCAAATGTCCATAAGCGGCCATTAAAACATCGCGCGAAATCCATCGAACGATGCCTTTTTGAGCCGTATCCATTTTCAGCACGGCACCGTTAAAAAGCTCTTCTATACACAGTGAGTTCCCTGCCGAACTGTACAGTACAACAGCAACCACACGGGAAGGATCTTCCACATGGGACATTTCCGCCGTCGTACTAGGGCGCAGAGACGTTTTTGTTATATTACAAAAAGCTTGCTTCAGGTCTTCCTGTAAAGATTCTCCCTGCGCACTCATCAACCGCGTTGTCTTAGTAAGGCTTTCTTCGACCGCGTATATAATGGGTTGGTTCCAACCGTCTCGTACCATATAGGGTGCTAACCCCAGCTCTTCATACGGCACAGTCCCAATATAAGCGTTTTCATCTTGAACAGCGCTTTTATCCGGCGCAGGGAGGCGAGAATGACGTAACGTATACGCAGCAAGGCTCGCTAAAATCATCTCCATGCGCTCTTGAGTGGTATGCATTTGCATCCGCTTCTGTATGATCAGAGTCGATTCCAAAAGAACCGTCGAGAGAACGCCAAGCACCATCAGCGCAATGGCGACTTCTAATAAACTGAACCCTGTATTTTTGCGGCTATGGTTGCGCATTTCCCTGTTGGATTTGAACAGGACGCTTTTGACCGTCAAAAGTCGTCACCATACGACGATTATTGGGGGACAAAGAGGTACGCAGCGGAACAATGCGCGCACGCAACAAGATGATGAGTTCCGTCACCTCTGACTCTCTCTCATGGGCATTGAACAGGCCGCCGACCAAAGGAGCGTCATGCGTTCCTGGAAGGCCGGAGCGCGCCCTTTTGTCGCGTTCTTGCATCAATCCACCCAAGAGGGCGACATCGCCAGAGTACAGCGTCAACACAGAATCCATCTCCCTTACTTCTACAACTGGCACCGTTGATTTGATCGTCGCCACTTGTCCTCCATTTGTTGCTACACGAGCGAGATACGCTACAGCCGGATCTTCTTTCGTTCCGGCAATACGCGAAATCGTCGGGCGCAGAGTAAGAATAACGTGCCCCGTTTCTAAATTAATCGCCGGCTGTACCGTCATCACCAACCCTATCGGCACGGTTTGAATATGACTCGCGGCAACCTCAGAATCTCTTCCCGTAGCGCTGTTAGAGAAGTTTCTATTGTACTCTATCCGGAAGAAAATTTCGTTTTTGGCCACCTTGAGTACAGCTGTTTGGTTATTCATCACCGTTAATCTTGGATTAGACAACGTCTGCACGCGGCCAAAACGCTCGATAAAATGAGAGATGGCAGACAGATTGCTGTCCTTAAATCCGAGTGTAAATACGTCAGAGCTACCCGTTTCTGCGGAAAATGCGGTGCCATCACTCGTCGCAGCGGAACCCAAAGGTAATCCTGCGACAAAATGAGAATGCAAAGACTGCCAATTAATGCCATTTCTGTAGGCGTCACTGAGGGAGACCTCCAAAATCTTCGCCTCGATTAATACCTGCGCTGTTGAGGTGAGACGTAGTTCTTCAAGATATTCTTCGATCATCTTATGCTGGCGGGCGCTTGCCAAGATGGTAACCAGACCGGCCTGTTTATGCATAGACACAATCTCGCCGGCCTCTGCGTCGTCTGGTTCTCCTGGTCGCGCGGATGTCTTTAAGATCACCTCAAGGACGCGGGCAACTTCCTCCCAGAAATCGGATTTCCCAGCCGCTCGGAGTACACTGCTCGAACCATTATCAATCGGCTTTGTATCGCTTTTCTCTGAAACAAAGACGTTAATAGCGGTGGAAACCGTATGCGCGCTTTCACGTGTTTGGACGGGAAAGGAGAGCGTATACATCTTTAAGTACGGCGTATCTGGCTCGATCGTGATCAAATCGCCTTTTATGGTATAACGAAGATGTGCGAGATCGCAGAGGTCTTCTATTATTTCGATAAAGGGCTTCTGTGTAGCGGAAAAGAACACACCGCGATCTTTCTTGTCTTCTAGACCAATCACCCGGTAATTCACTCCCACTTCTGACGCTAGCGTTGCAAGAGCAGTCTTTAAGGAGCTTTGGTCGGTGAGAGTGAGTGATGCTTTTCGTTTAAACCCGGCAGGAATCTCCTGTACAGGAACCGAACGCTTCCAAGGCACAAAAGTATCCTCTTCTGTATCAAGAGGAGGAAGCGTAAAATCACTCTGATTTATAAGCGACTGCTCTTCATGCTGGGACGTACAACTTGCAACGCAAAACGCAACACAAAATATCAGACCGCGCATACACTTCCTTGCGTATTATAAAAAAAATACTTTGCAAAGTACGCACGAATACTACGGCGTTTTTTATGAGTGAGTAAAGGGTGGGTATGTCTGCTTTTACAGGAGAAATAATGCGTCTCTGGTGCCTTTTGCTCACGCTGTTCCTCTGGATATTTCTTATCATCAAAGACGAGCGATGCCAGATTATTCCCGTAGGAGGAATAGTCGGCTTTTTGGTAACAAGCGGAGTCCACCTTTGCTTCACTCCCGTTTTTTGGGAAAGCGTATGTCTTCTGGGCGGAGGATCAATCTTTGTACACAAACCTCTCTCCAGGTGGTTAAAAAGGCGCCTTTTGGGAGAAGGAGACGTCAAGCTGTTCTGTTTATGCGGTTTGTGGATTCCCGTTAAGTTGCTTCCCATCTTCCTCATGATTGTCGGTAGCGTGGGGTGCTTGCGATGCATCATCACGCACAAACGACAGATTCCCTTCGCGCTGCCCATCTTCTGCGGATGGCTTTTTTGTGCTTGTAAAACATGGTGGCAAGAGTGTGGCGTCCTTTATATACTCTAGGCGCCATTGGCGTTGCAGGGTGTGTCATCGTTTTCTGGATGAGCGCTCAGAGGACAAGGGACGCTCTTCCTCAGCAGGAGAAAAACGTGGAATTATCAGAACATGTGTTTAAGCCGGCCAAGAACAAGCCCCCTAAAAAGCTGGTCATTGTCCTTCATGGATATGGGGCTGATGCAGAAAATCTATGGCCGATTGGACATGAGATTTCACAAGCACTGCCCGAAGCAGAAATACACATTCCGAATGGTTTTGATCCTTGCGAAGGCAGCGTAGGTGGTCGCCAGTGGTTTGCAATGGGCAATTGGACACTGCCAGAATGGCGCACACAGCTAGCCCAAACGAAGGTGCGTT
>JAISRK010000049.1 GCA_031273665.1 Holosporales bacterium | reverse complement strand
ATGGAGAAGGGCCGCACGTGAGCAAGAGAGGCCTCCTCAAGACGTTACGCGATATCGGCATAAGGCAAACGCTTCTGTCATGAATGCGATCGTGGCAGCGTTTGGCGGCGCGAGAGGAAAAGATAATGCGATAATCTCTCGAGAAATGCAAGCCATTGTGGCACAATTGGAGCCGTCGTATGGCATGAATTTTCTTTTTAAGACTGGTGCAGTTGTGGACGATTTAGAGGCTCTTATTCAGCGCATTTCTCGGTTGCCGGGGCTCGGCCCACGTTCGGCGCAGCGCATTGCCTTGCATCTTCTTAAAAGAAAGGAACGGGAGTTAATACCCCTTCAGGCCGCGTTAATGCGCGTGATCGATACAGTACATACTTGCCCAAAATGTGGAGCCTTTACGACCGAAAAAGATGCATGCGCTTTATGCCAAGACGAGAAGAGAGACAGAACGCGTTTATGCGTTGTTGAAGATATGGCGGATTTATGGGCTATCGAACGCGCACGATGCTTTAGTGGCCAGTATTATGTCCTTGGTGGTGTGCTCTCAGCACTAGACGGCATTGGGCCAGAGGAACTGCATTTGGACAAGTTGATAACGAGGTGCTCGATGGGCATTGAAGAAGTAATTCTCGCTTTAGGTGCCACGCTGGAAGGCCAAACGACGATTCATTATATCAAAACACAACTTGCCTCTTTGCGTGTCCGCGTTTCGGTACTGGCGCGTGGTATGCCTGTCGGAGGAGAAGTTGATTACCTTGATGAGGGAACCATCCATACCGCTTTTCAAGCGCGCTGTACGTTAGAGTAAGTATTTCACAATGACCGCTCTCCTAGCGAGAAATCTCGTCGCAACTGGTACTGATCGTTATCGGTATTGCGTGATTGCAATCTTTAGAAAAAGAGTCTTGAGGAAGCGAAATAAGTAATACGCTCGATAAATGATATTTCTTATAAAGACGTTTTAAGACTGCATAAGATCGTACAATCGACAACGCACTGTTACAATAAGTGAAGAGGGCCTCATGAGGTGGAAGTAAAGTTCTCCGCGAAGAGTATCTTTATGACACGTCGTGAGAAGGCCTTAGCGATGTTCTTTTTTAGAATCGCCGCGAGGGTTAAATGACCAAATCAGTTCGCTCCGATTCAGCGATGGAGAAAGAAACTGCTCGGTTTTTGCTCTGTCCTTTTTTGTTCAGCGTTTAATCGTTCAGAAAAATATTCCCAACAGATTCTCGCTGTGCTCTGCAAATGAATGCTGTCGGAACACGCCACCAAAGGCTGCAATGCTTCCGCAACTTTATTCATATTCTGCGTGGAGAAAAATGGATCGATTAGTGCCGCCTGCTCTTCTGACAGAAACTCAGCAACTTCAGAAATTTTTACTAACCACATTGCCAGTCCTACTATTTCCTCGTTGGAGCAGTGGCCTTGATCGCTACACAATAGTTGCCACACAGCATGACATCCTTCCTGGATCTGCTGTTCCGGATCAGCGATGCTGAAAAGACCTATAAAGGTTTCGTTATCATAATCCCTGTACGTACCACGTGTACTATCAAACACAGTGTGTTTATTGTGTGTGAGTTCATCACGGACAAGAAACAGCCGATACTTTAGCTGTACAGCATTATCGCTGTACCAAAAGCCTGGAAGCGGTTTATGCGTCAAATAGCTTGCCGCAAGGTGTCGCTTGAAGTAATCGCAATGATCATCATCGCACATGCGAACCAGATGATGAAAAAGTCCACTCTGCAACGCATCGTCAGCAAGGATGCTATCCATCTCCATCGATGCCTGTTCATCCAGATACTCTGAGGATTCGACAACTCTTCGCTGCGCTATCGATATCATTCCGATGGCGTTTATAATGTCATCATCGAGGGCCTCCCCTGTACTGCAAATTTTATCCTTAGCCTCTTGCAAAAGAGCTAAAAACTCCGAATTACTGCAGCACGATGGACGCCGAGCGCTAATCGGTTCACTGCTCGATGTCGCCCCTTCCATCGCTCCCACATAGCTTGAGATGCAAAAATTTCCTACAAACGCGACCACTAAGGCGCCCATTATGAAATGGTTTTTCATGCTGTCCTCTTTGGAACCCTGTCTTACCGATAACGAGGGTAAAGAAATAAACAAGAAATACAAGATGTGTGTGAGGTTTTATCTTTAAAAACTGGCATGTTCTTTAGAAGCATTACAAAGAAATCCAGTTTGTTACCTTAATGTTTAGATGATCCGACATGTGCTGCCTGACGGTAGATGCCGGCGATCAATACAATGCCGGCCGTTTCGGGGGTCTTTTCCCTCTTCAATAGCCATAAAGAAGCATACATGTGCTATTTTCTCTTCAGCGCTTCATCGATTAACAAGACCGTCTCAGTCACCCCATAAAGAGCTATAAAAGACCCCATACGCGGTCCTTCTTTTTGTCCTAGAAGAACCTCGTAAAGTGCACTAAACCACGCTTTTAACGGCGTGAACCCATGTGCTTTCCCGATGTCATAGACAACAGTTTGTATGGCTTCACTTTGCAATACCGTAAGAGAGAGCAATGCGGTCTTGAGTGCAAGAAATGCTTGTTTTTCCACCTCCGTCGCCGCGCGATAATGCTTGTGAGGCTTTACAAAATCCTGATAATACGCGACCGCATGCTCAACGAGCTTCGCCAAAAAGGGCATTTTCTCCAATGACGCTTCAGGACGATACCGTGTAATAAAACCCCACAACACCGTCGCATCTTCTGTATTGCAAACGCTCGCAAGATTGAGGAGCACGCTAAAGCTTAAGTCACATTCTCGCGTCGGAGGCGTACCGGCATGAATATGCCAGACGGGATTATCTTGCCGCCGCACCTCGTCCTCTTGTTCATAGCGCTCAAGGCAAGCTAGATACTCCTCTACCTGACGGGGAATGACATCAAAAAACAGTCGCTTCGCGCTTTTAGGCGCATGAAACAAATACACCGACAAGCTCTCCACGGGAGCATAGCGCATCCATTCTTCCATCGTTAAGCCGTTGCCTTTTGATTTCGAAATCTTTTTCCCCTCTTCATCGAGAAACAACTCGTAGTGAAATCCTTCGGGAGGAACACCCCCCAAAATACGACAAATGCGCGAAGAAAGTTGAAAAGAGGGAATCAGATCTTTTCCAGACATCTCGTAATCAACTCCAAATACGTACCAACGCGCGGCCCAGTCTACTTTCCACTGCAACTTACAGGTTCGGCCATTCACAGGAGCTTCAACGCGTGTGCCATCTTCATCCGTAAAGACAATGGTGCCAGCCGAAGCGTCATAATGTTCAATAGCAACTTGCAAAATCTTCCCCGTCTTCGGGCTGATGGGAAGGAATGGGCTGTATGTTGCCGCCCGCTCTTCTCGTAGGCTGGGCAGCATAACGTCGAGAATTTCCTCGTAATAATGCAATACCTTCAAAAGTGCTTCGTCGTAAACACCGGAACGGTAGCAGTCAGTGGCACTCTTAAATTCATACTGAAACCCAAACGAATCCAAGAAATTGCGCAACTTAGCATTGTTGTGATGCCCAAAGCTCTTGCAACATCCCCAAGGATCAGGAACTTGCGTGAGAGGAAATTCCAGGAAAGGAGACACTTTTTGCGGCTGCGGAATATTTTGTGGAATTTTACGTAATCCATCTCTGTCATCAGAAAACGCCAATAAGGAAGTCGGGCAAGAAGAGAGCTGCTCAAAAGCTCGGCGTACAAAAGTTGTGCGCGCCACTTCTCCAAATGTGCCTAAATGGGGAAGCCCCGAAGGCCCGTATCCCGTCTCAAACAGTACATGCCCTTTTTGGGCATGCGCCCGAGGAACGCGCTCAAGCAATTTACGCGCTTCTTGAAAAGGCCAAGACTGAGGAACGTCTGTCTTTTGCTGCATGCTTCCGTGCTCAGTGTTACATATGGTCGGCGTTCACTCTAAAGAATTCCTAGGGTTTTACAATGGCAGAAAGGCAAAATCGCGGAGAAGAGATGAGGCATCCAACACTAGAGAAAAGATCGAAGCCTGTCGTACATATAGTGTATAATGCCCTTATGGCGATCCTATGGGAAATCACCAAAAACCGCGGAAAAAACGCTTGTCGATGAGAAAACCATGAAGAAAACACGACACCTTTCTGAAGAAGAACGCACTTTGTGGCAAGCGTACGTGCGTAGCGTCACTCCTTGTTGTTGTGATAAGGAGGAAACGCACATTTCTGTAGCGAAGGAACCTCCGCTCCCTGTAATCTCTCCTCGGGGACAAACTCGACCAAAAACACTTTCACCTTCCGCTCACTTGCCGATGAAATTGATGCCGCTGACTAGAAAAGCCCAACGCTCCATCCGATTCACCGCGCAATGCGACCTCCATGGACATACCATCCCTATAGCTTTTGATGTTGTACAGAGCTTTTTAAGCCAGGCGCACGCGCAAAACCATAAAGTCGTCTTGATCATCACCGGCAAGGGAGTTAATTCCTCAGAGAAACGCGAAACGTTGCGCACGCTGCTGCCGCGTTGGGTGGAAGAACCCCAATTAAAACAATACGTGTACCAATGCGCCCAAGCCTCCCGTCGTCATGGTGGTGAGGGGGCGTTTTATCTTTTTCTCAAAGCTACATAATCTTGCGGGAAATACCCATGTTGGCGGACCGGATAAAATTTTAAAGACGGCTCAATGTTCGGATTCATCGCATGACACCTTACGGAGTCATCGCGAGTGTTTCTTTCGAGAGAATTAATGGCGCACGCGGCATAAGCAAAATCGAAACAGAACTTACCTTTTAACGGTAAATCCGCGCAACTGTATAAAGAATTTTAACTCTAAAATGCTACACATTGTCATGGATGAGGCCTTCTATAAGAAGGTGATCCACGAACATAAGATGCGCGCTTGCGGAGAATAATTAAGAGAAAACGCTATGCCTTGTTACAACGAATCGTGTATAACGCTCTCAAGAATACGTCAATGCGTCATCCGAGAAAAGAGTCGTTCTTTTGTAAAAATAGTCTTGGAATATTATGCATAATAGTAGAAAATTATTTTTCACGTAGCAGAACGGTTTGAAAAATGAAACGACAGTGACGATGACCCCGCGTAAAAAACAATACTTCCCCTTATACATTATTAAGCAGCTTGTAGAGCGGAAATATAATAAAAAAGATCTTGCTGCGGATGTACTCGCCGGTATTGTGGTAGCACTTGTGGCGATTCCTTTGGGGATTTCCTTAGCCATCTCTGTCGGTGTGGCCCCAGAAGTAGGATTATACACTACCATCATTGCCGGGCTGATTACTGCGATCACAGGAGGCTCGAGATTCCAAATCACAGGACCAACAGCCGCTTTTGTGGTGATCCTTCTCCCTATTGTGAATCAGCACGGATATGGAGGGCTTGTTCTCACGGCTCTGATGGCCGGTTTTTTTCTTGTCGGCATGGGATACGCCCGACTGGGACACGTCGTGCAGTTTATCCCCTATCCTGTGACCACGGGATTCACAGCAGGTATCGGGGTTGTCATTATGACATTACAAGTAAAAGACCTCTTAGGACTAGCGCTTCCGCGTATGCCAGCAAGCTTCATCGATCGGCTCTATGTTTACTACGATGCTTTACCAGCACTGTCCATCTCAGAAACTACTGTTGGTTGTGTCACACTCGTTTTAATCTGCTTTTTTAAGAAATATGCGAGGAAAATTCCGGCGCCTATTCTTGCTCTCCCTATCATCAGTGGCGCCTGCTTTTTGCTCTCCACGTTTTACCCGCATATCCATATCCAAACACTCCAAACGACTTTTACCAGTCTTCATAATGGACAAGTGATTCATGGCATTCCTTCCACTCTCCCGAGTTTTTCGCTCTCTTTGTGCTTTCCTCCTCATCAAGGGTTCATGCAGGCGTTGGAGCATGTGCGTCTGCTCGTGCTCCCCGCTTTTGTTGTTGCTATTCTTGCGGCCATAGAGTCATTACTCTCCGCCGTTGTGGCTGATAGCATCACGCACACTAAACACAGCCCCAATGCAGAGCTCATAGGATTAGGGTTTGGAAATATCGTGGGCGCTTGCTTTGGAGCCATTCCCGCTACGGGAGCACTAGTACGAACAGCAACGAACATCCGTTTTGGCGCCCGGTCGCAAATTGCCGCAGTCGTGCATGCGGTCGCCGTTCTTGGGATAATGCTTTTTGCCGCTCCGATTATTTCGCAATTACCAGTAGCATCTTTAGCGGCACTTCTCATTATTGTTTCATTTGAGATGATTCAGCCATCCCGCTTGCGGCGCCTTCTGCGTATCGAGACAAAAAGCGATTCCATTGTTTTACTGTCTACGTTTTGCCTAACGGTATGTTTCGATATGGTCGTTGGAGTATGCATGGGCATCGTTATGGCCGCACTATTGCTGATTAAACGCACGGCGGAGGTGACACAAAGCCACCTTGTCTCTGTTGCAAAGCGTGCTTCTCCTCTTCCGGAGACTGCTTCAGACGATACCATTCTTTGTCAAATCAAAGGTCCTTTGTTTTTTGGGGCGACAGAAAAAGCAATGGCTGTAGTCTCCCAAGTGATGAAAAACGTCCGATTTGTTGTATTTGTTATGGATGCTGTTCCTCACATGGACATCACAGGTTTCATCGCTTTTGATGGAGCAATCAAAGGGCTGATCGCAGATAACATAAAAGTAGCTTTGGCAGGAATACAAAACCAACCATTAGGGCTTTTGCGAAAAACGCACTTTTTTGAAGAGAATCCTGCGGTATCGTCCTTTAAAACAACGCAAGACGCATTAGCTTTCTGGGAAGGCGTGAACGGCTAGTTCATTAACACGACGCTAAGTGCGGCCCTTTTGTATTCATTAATAAGGCGACTTAATAGGACACCATTCCAAGCTCGAGGAATCAATGAAGTACCGCTCAATGGCTTCAAGGGCGCCGATAACACAAAGCACACGACCCTCCCCGTCCATCTAATTGCAGAAAGATAGAGGCAAAAAACTGTCAGAATTCAGCGTTCGTGATTAAGACGCGCTTTGAGTTTTGAAGAAGGACGAAATAAAACAACGCGCCGGGCTTTGATCTCCGCCATTTGAAGCGTTTTAGGATTGCGCCCCATGCGGCTTTTCTTCTTTAGAAGTTTCAGTGTACCAAAATTAGTCAGTTTAACACTTTCCCCGCTAGCAAGAGCCGACCCAATCTCCTCGAGCATCGTTTCCAAGAATTCTTCTGCTTGCAACCGGTTGATTTTAAACGTACGCGACAAGGAATCCGCCAATCCTGCACGAATAATAGTTTTTGTGAGACTTTTACGCATGGCCCCCCTATAAACGCATCAGAACTGTGCCCCATGTCAGGCCAGCGCCAATAGCAATGTATAACACATACTGACCAGACACCAACTTTCCCGATGCGAGGCCATCAACGATCGCTAAGGGAATAGAAGCAGCAGACGTATTCGCGTGACGATCCACGGTCACAAGAACGCGTTCCATGGGAAAAGAAAGGCGCTCAGCAACAGCTTCAATGATCCTAGCATTGGCTTGATGCGGAATAAGCCAGGCAATGTCCTCAAGAGAAATGTTTGTTTTCGCCATGAGAGTTTGCACGGCTTCTGACATTTTTTCGATAGCCTGGCGGAACACTTCTTTTCCTTGCATGCGCGTAACACCTGTTTTCTGGTTTAAAGAAGGGCCACCATCCGTGTACAACATCTCCCACTGGCTCCCATCCGCATACAGAAGGGAAGATAAGACACCGGCAG
>JAISRK010000048.1 GCA_031273665.1 Holosporales bacterium | reverse complement strand
CCTATGGTGATGGTTGTTGACGAATTTGGCGGTATTGACGGACTGATCACCCTAAGAGACGTTGTCAGCGAATTAGTGGGAGATATTCAGGAAGAAGGGAGTGTTCCCACGATCGTGCGTCGCTCAGATGGCATATACATCGCGGATGCCAAGCTTCCCATTGATGAATGTGAAAAAGTCCTCGGCATTCCTTTGCGTGTTCCTTTAGAAGATGACAGCGCGGAACTACCAGAGGTAGATACTTTAGGCGGGCTTGTTACGCTTTTAGCGGGATGTATTCCCCAACGTGGAGAACATTTAGTACATCCTAGGGGTGTCATTTTTGAGGTTTTTGAAGCCGATCCGCGGCATATCGTGCGTGTTGGTATACGCCTTTCGACGGCTCCACAGACATATGCCGCCTCTCCATAATACGCAGCGCCGTTATTTTGCCGCTTTTTTGTGGGGTGGCGTAGCAGGGCTAGGGTTTGCGCCCATCCACTGCACACCCGCTCTGTTATTGGCGCTTGCCTGGCTTTATAAAAGTCTCTCCACGGAAACACACCGCTTCAAGTTAGGCTGGTATTTCGGTTTTGGGCAAGCGTTGGCATGCTTATATTGGCTCTATACGCCGCTTACATTTAATTGGCCGCGGTTTGTGGCTTTCATCCCTATAGTCTGCCTCATTTTACCGGGATATCTCGCTCTGTACACAGGTTTAACGTCTAAAATACAACTTTTTTTTGCATCTTCCTGGAAACGCGGACCTGCGTTGATGGCCGCGCAATGGACAATTGCAGAATGGTTGATGGGACAGCTTTTTACAGGATTTCCCTGGATACTTGTGGGGTATACATGGCTGTGGCCTCTCTCCATCCTGCAAATAGCGGCTTATGGGGGCATCCACGGGGTGAGCTTTTTTACGGTACTACTGGGAGCGCTATTCGGGGAAGCTTGGAGAAGGCAACACGACGTGTGGAAAACGCCCATTGTCGCGGCTTGCCTTTTGTTTTGCGTTGTATGCGGATTGGGCACATTACGGTTGCGGTGCGTCACGTATGAAGAACGGCCTCATCCCCTCGTATTGCGCCTTGTTCAAGGAAACATTCCGCAAGAAGTGAAGTGGAAAGCACCCTTACGAATGCGCCATTTAGAAACATACCTCGATTTAAGCCGCGGGGGCGCTGACACCCTTCCTCACATTATTGTTTGGCCAGAAGCCGCTTTTCCTTTTCTTTTTGAGCCACACTCCAATCTGTCACTCTTTTTAGGACAATGTCTTGCTCCTTCACAGATATTGCTGATGGGCGCGTTGCGCCAAGAGCAAAAAGAGGTGCGTAATTGTCTGATGGCGCTCGATGCATCGGGGCATCTTCTTGCTCAGTACGATAAAGTGCGGCTCCTGCCGTTTGGAGACTACGTCCCTTATGCCGGATTTCTGCCCATCCAGCGTGTTGCACAAGGGCTTGGGCTTGCAGACACCTCTCCTGGTACAAATGGCCTATGGTGGAACATGACGCTTCCGAATGTGCCAAAATGCACCCCTCTTATATGCTATGAAGTAGTATTTCCACGGAATTTCCCCTTTTTTAGGAATCGCACAGAATGGCTGCTCAACATTACCAACGATGCGTGGTTTGGGCGTTCTTCAGAACCGTACCAACACGCTCATATTTGCCGCTTTCGTGCTATAGAGGAAGGGGTTCCGCTCGTTCAGGTCGCAAACACGGGAAAGACGTGTGTGTTCACAGCTGTCGGGGAAGAAACCGTCAGTCTGCCTCTCTATGTCACAGAATATCGGGATTGTGTATTACCGGTCCCCACAAAATATCCACCACTTTTTTCATACTTAGGAAGTTTTCCTTTCATAATAGTATATTGTATTTTAGCTGTTTTTCTTCGTTATATACCAAATAAAATCAAAGAAAGGCGGAGAAGTACAATGTTAAGTTGAATAAATGTGTATATACAACCACAGGTTGAATATTTCCGTTTTGTTACAAAGCGCATTGACTTTTTATGAGTAAAATATACTCTGCACTGAAGGGTGGAGGGGGAGATGCTTAAAACACAATCAAAACAGCGTGAAAGCTGCGTTTCTCGGCAGGCGGCACAGCCAGGAGCTGTGGACAAGTATGTAGGAGCGCGTATGCGCGTCAGGCGTTCTGTATTGGGAATCAGTCAAGAACGTTTGGGAAAAGCCGTTGGACTGACTTTTCAGCAAGTACAAAAGTACGAGCGAGGCATCAATAGAATCAGCGCTGGTCGCTTGTTGGAATTGAGCCGTATTCTGGAAGTAGATGTTTCTTATTTTTTCGAAGGATTGCGCGATAAAAACGCCTCTCCTACTCCTTCTCTCTGCGAGGAAGGAGAGCGATATGAACACGATCCATTAGAACGCCGCGAGACGTACGACCTTATTCGTGCTTATTATCGTATTAATGACCCGCAATTACGGTCACGTTTTCTGGACCTCCTGAAAGGACTAGTCGCGACGGAGGATAGCAAGCGGAAAGAAACTATTCCCCTTTTTAGGGAAAAAGCAGCGAGCTAGTCTTTCGAGATAAAGCATACTTTTGGCTGAAGGCGCGTCATATGCCCTCAGTTAGTGCGTTGGGTGTACGACGGCACAGAAAGTGCAATCACTCGGAGGTCCTTCTTGGTGCCCCTCTGAGGGAAGTTGTGTGTTCCTAGAAAAAATAATCACAAAAAAATATTTAAGGAAAACCAAAACTTATTTAGTCATAAAAAAAGAGGAGGAGATGTTCCCTCCTACTGGAGCAGACCGCTGCTGCGAATGGGAGTAAATTCTATTCTTCGATGCAGTGGAGAAGATGAATTCTCCAAGATTTCCGCTTGGCGGAAGCGATCTTATATAGATTAGGGGTTCCTTCGGGTCCTATCATACTTTGGTACTGTCTTCACAAGAGCTGTCTCTGTGGCGTTTGGCTGTTGATATTGTCCACGCCGTGATGAATGATACTTTAGAAGAAAAGGACGCGCATCTATTTTTAAGAAGGAAAGCCCCCGCGGAGCACCTACGGTGCGTCGCAAGAGGCTTTAATGGCGTGCCTTTCCTTATAAAAAGGCTGACGATGTTAGGGAGTTTTGTACACCCATTCTTTTTGGAGACTAATAGACAACTCCCCTGCTTTGTAATACGACAAGTGGTTTACCAGCTTGTCCTGCATAATCGCCTTCTCCCTCGATGGAGGAAGCACGTCGTTTTCCCGTAGTGCTTCGTTCAATCGCGCGATGATTGGAGAAGAATTGCATCGGCAATGGAAGTACATTTGATAATGGTCTTTATCAAGAAAACTCGAGTTTCCCACGCCTGCACGCGCCCAACGCACCGCTGCCTCAACTTCTTCGACAGAGGGGTGGTGTTCTTCAGTAAACAATATATCGTGCACGCTCTGCGCAGCATTGTTCATGTCAGCCATATTTATGAGTTGAGTATAAAAGTCGTTACGAGCGTCATCATGACTACGAGCAAGGAGCAAATAAGCTTCCGCTGTTTCGCGGTCTCCACCTGCTCCAAAGACGCTACCTGTCAAAAGACCGGCCACTTTAAGTCGCAGAATGGGGGCACTGGCATTGTTGAAAATGTAGCGCAGCTGGGTAAAGAGATCTTTCGAGCCATACTGGTAACCATGACCATAACTATATCGCACAATGTCTGAGAGGACTCTTGTGCGCGCGTCATTGCCCCGTTCGTCAAGTAGTAAGAAGCTCGCCATGTCGTTCGTTGCAGTTATATCTGTCGCTAATCCTATAGCCAGCTGATTCAAGTCGTCTTCTGCCAAAAGTCCAGAATAATGACGTTCTTCCATCTCTTGAAAGTTCTGCAACCTGGCATGCAGCTGTTCCCATTCACCTGCTATTGCCTCCTTTATCTCCTCTGGTCTTGGCATCGCTTCTGCATAATTGCAGTTACCGAAATGCCCTATAAGTACGGTCATTACAGTCAATATCGTTAATCGGTTCTTCATAAAGTCCTCTGTTATTGAGATTATGTCCGCACGGTAGGGATAAAAAATAAAAAAAGCAACACATAATGTAAATAAAATTCACACAATTCGCATAAAATGGGCGCTCACGCCTTTTTAGACGAGCTAATCCTTACGACATAAAGAAAGTAAGGCGCTTTTGCACAATTTGGCAATTTCGCTTTTTCGTTGTGTTGTATCGTTGATAGAGACGTCGATGACATGCGGTGGTTTCTGTATGGCCTGAACACGCGCGACAAAGGCAGCGTCTAAGTGGCGTTTTTTAGAAGACTCAAAATGCTCGACATGGAAGATAACGCATTCTCCATACAAGGCATTCAAAGGATTCTGCGCTTCTTCCGTGTAGGAGCCAAGAGCCGAAGCCTCAACGACCGCTCCTTCTGGCAAATCTGCAAATGCCGCCAAGAGTTTTTCCCCTGCGGCAATAAGTACCTCTTTAGAGTCCTCAAAAGACCCCGTTACGATACTTTGCGCCATTTGTGCCCGCGTATCCTCTGGTAGAACCTCCTTAGCAATCACATCAAAATCAAAGCAAGGGGTATGATCTTTAAAATACGTTTCGATAAAACTACTTTTTCCGTGCCCGATTCCCCCAGTAACAAGAATCCGTCTGGGGCGATTTTTCCAGCGCTCAAAAACGAATTTTGGTAAATAGCTGTGGACCGGCTTTCCGTAAAAATCAAGCTCTCGCACGTGCGAACTCGAAATTTTTTCAAGATGCACATCACATGGAACAAATAACGTTTCAATGCCAAATTGACGGTTCCAATGACACATGTCCATCTCGTAAACCAAATCGATGGCATTGCGAATAGAGCGTATGAGAAAACGAAACCCATGTTCTTTACAAAAATCTGCCACCATCACCCGTTCTGGGATAACTAGAGCTCGGGGCGTTACCGCGTGGGCTATCCAACAAAGACGATCTTTGTCTATTTTCGGCTTTTGCGGATTGTTGGCAATACCTATAAAAACGTTTTCCGGCGCAAAGATTTTGCAGGCGCGTGCGTACACCGACGCATGTCCGATGGTGAAGGGATTAAAAGTGCCGGCAAAAAGAGCTTTTTGAGAAGACACACACATCCTTTCTGCTCGCTGTTCTCGAGAAACGGCCCCATCTAAACACGAATTTGTAACATAAAACACTATGTTTTTCCGCTACAACAAATGGATCGCGTGGATAGATGAAACGCAGGCAATACAAGTGAGTCCATTACACGGAGGTTTATGTGTATAAAGGACTTTTTCCCTATTTCTCTCTACGCCTACTTGATAAGAATGGTTGTCTTTTTCAAGCGTTTCGGCTAGCTTCCCTTCGTCATAAGTCCCCTTCGTCTAGAGGCCTAGGACATCGCCCTCTCACGGCGACAACAGGGGTTCGAATCCCCTAGGGGACGCCAAACGCGTTTTTGCTAATACGCTCTGAGGTAAAAGGGAACTGGCTCGTGCGCCTCGCCTTCTATCACCCCGAAATCCCGCATAATACAGGCGCATTATTGCGGGTAGCCGCTTGTTTGGGGGTGCCGTTCGACCTGATTGGGCCGTTGGGCTTTGTCTTAAGCGATCGGCGCTTGCAGCGTGCGAGCATGGATTACCAAGATAAAGCGCAGTTTTTGATCCATGCTAGTTTTGAAATGTTTTTGCGCAGCTATCCTAATGCGCGTGTAGTTGCTTTAATTGCCAAAGGGAACGTACCCTTTACATCTTTTTCCTTCGTGCCTTCAGATATCCTACTACTGGGACCCGAAAGCACCGGATTGCCCATGGATATACTGCAACACACACCGCATCATGTCACGATTCCTATGCAGCGGAATACGCGCTCTCTCAATGCTGCGATTGCGGGATCCATTGTACTTGCAGAAGCGCTGCGTCAGTGCTCCATGTTCCCTACGGGCGTTGTTGAATAGGTAAGCGGGGGGAGGAAACGCCGCATTAACACACATCTTGATATATTTTCTGCGCAGCGGTGAGGCATTCATCTCGTTTTGGTTTCCCATTTTGAGAAACCCACCAGGCGCGCGTTTTTGCTAACACGTGACCAATGACGGGCCCCGAAGGAACTCCGATCTGGATAAGATCGCTTCCACCAAGCGGAAATTTTGGAAAATCCATCTTCCCCATTTCATCGAAAAGAGGAAGCGCGTCCTTTTCTTCTAAAGTGCCAGTCATCACGGCATGAACAACATCAACGGCCAAGCGCAATGGAAACAGCTCTTGTGAAGGCTGGGCCAAGGCACGACGCAGTCTCTCTTCGGGGTTGCGCACATCATAGGGTTCGTAAAGAAGAAGGGTGCGCAGCTTAATAGCTTCTTTATTTGACAGATGCAATCGGTCTTTGATGAGCCGATAGGCCGTCATTGACGTTATAAAGAAGCTCAACCGCAGCAACGGATCTTGTAGCAGCGGATGATCCCAAAACGCGTATGCCGGAAGAGGAGCGCTTGTCGTGCCAAACAAAGGAGCTAAAATCCGCCGCATCAGCCAAAGCGTTTCTCTAAAACGCGCTGTAATCAAAATAGCTTGTAATTCTTTCCAAATACGTCCTCCCGAAAGGGTTTGGAGTTTTGGCGCAGCTTTTTCTAGAAGATGCAGTAGCTCTGCTTCTGGGGTAACGCGTCCAAATCGAGCCCAAAAACGGAAGTAGCGCAAGATGCGAAGATGATCTTCTGCAATGCGATCGTGGGGATTACCGATAAAACGAATACGTCCCGCAATAAGGTCTTTTTCTCCTTCAAAGAAGTCGTATAGACGCCCCTGGTCATCACAGTAAAGAGCGTTGATTGTGAAATCCCTGCGTACTGCGTCTTCAAACCACTGAGACGTAAATTGAACGGAGGCATATCGTCCATCTGTCCGCACATCGCGTCGCAACGTGGTGATCTCGAATGTTTGTTTAGTTGATTCATCACGAGCGGTAATTGTTCCGAATAAAACGCCTGTGGGGATAGCACGTAGGCCTATCTGCTGAATCCATGTCGTCACCGCACTCGGTAAGGCCGGCGTACTGAAATCAATGTCACTCGGGGAACGATTCAACAAGCAGTCTCGAACAGCGCCACCGACAAAACGCAACTCACTGCCCTCTTCCCGGAATTTTTGCATTAACAAGCGTGTAATGGGGGTGAAAAGAGGAGAAAACGAAGCTTGAGTAGAAGGCAATATATCCTCACATGACGATCATCAACGCCGCGAGCAGCAGTCTGTATATCACAAATGGAGCAAATGTTCCGTTCTTTGATAGCCACCGCGACATTCCGTAGAACACGAGAGTTCCACATAAAAACGCAACAGCGTTTCCGCCTATAATGGATCCCCAAGAGAAAACAACGCCTTCAGAAAATGCTTTTAGGCCTTTCAGAGTCAGTGCCCCTAGAACAGACGGAATAGAAAGCAGCATAGAGAAACGAAACGCGTCGAGACGGTCATATCCCAAAAAGCGCATGGCTGAAAGGGAGACGCCTAGACGACTTACTCCAGGGACAAGTGAACACACCTGAACACAGCCAACGATCAACGCATCGACGAGTGATCCTTGATAGCGATGCAGCACAAAACGGCGTGGAATACGATCGCACCAAAAGAGAAGGAGCGCGAAAAAAGCGCTCATCACCGCCAAGAGCAAAGGACTCTTCAGCTGCAATTTAAAACAGAGCTCAACAATACCTCCAACAGCGATCACAGGAAGGGAAGCCACAACAACTTTCCAAAAAAGGTATCTTTCAGGGGTCGCTTTTCCCCAAACAACGTCTAGAGCGCCTCGCATAACGTCTCGTATTTCGCGGCAAAGATATATACAAAGGACACCCAAAGTGCCGATACTGAAGACCACTTCTATTCCTTGGTCATGGCCTTTCCAATCGAGTAGCTGTGGCAAAAACACCAAATGAGCAGAAGA
The DNA here is from genome assembly GCA_031273665.1 of Holosporales bacterium. GTDB lineage: Bacteria > Pseudomonadota > Alphaproteobacteria > UBA3830 > JAIRMZ01 > JAITIJ01. The sequence continues at coordinate 256 of JAISRK010000048.1, read as the reverse complement.
ACTAACAGGAAGAAACTCTGTAATACCTTGAATGGCCCCTAAAACGAGTAGATGCATCCCCTCTTGAAGACTTCCATCACATTCCCCCATTTCTTTCTTCCTTGGTACACCCTTGACCGCAATGGCAGAACCTCATTTAATATACCAAAAAAAGGCGTATGCGTACACTTTATCATTATCCGTTGTGTCCGTTTTCCCGCAAAGTGCGTCTCATGTTGGCAGAGAAGCTATTAGATTTTTCGGTCATGGTCGAGGA
>JAISRK010000036.1 GCA_031273665.1 Holosporales bacterium | reverse complement strand
CCCGCTCCTGTTCTTGAACAAATCGTTTCAAGTATTCCCGTAGGACGGTTAGGGACACCTGAGGAAATCGCTCGCGCTGCTCTGTTCCTTGTTTCTGACCAAGCAGCATTCATAACGGGGGCGACCATCAACGTTAATGGCGGGCAGTATTTCGGATAAAGAAACTTCCAAGATTTGCGTTATCGCAAATTTCCGCTAGGCACACACCTTAGCACCGAGGGGCTTTCCAGCTAGGATATGCACGTGAAAGTGCGGCACTTCTTGACCGCCATCAGCACCTACATTGGTAATTACCCTATAGCCGCGTGCAGAAAGCTTTAAAGCATGCACTGTTTCGCGCACGCCTCCCCAGAATTGAATAACTTCCTCCTTGCTGGCATGCACAGAAAAATCGTCGAAGGAGGTATAAGGCGCCTTCGTCACCACGAGAACATGAATAGGCGCCGCAGGACGAATATCCTTAAAAGCTAGGACATGTGCATCTTCATAAACACGCGTAACTGGCAGTTCACCCCGCAGGATTTTAGCAAAAACATTGTTAGGATCGTACACGCTCTTCTCGTATCTACGTCAAATAAGGCGTCAGCCAAGCGACCATCTTGCTTTTCGATTGCGATCCTACAGAGAGGGCACATTGCACCCCATTCTTAAACAATAACAGTGTTGGAACGCTCATCACGTCGTAACGCGTCGGCGTTTGAGGGCTTGTATCGATATTGAGTTTGTAGATCTTAAGAGTATCGGGGAATTGCACCGCCAGTTCCTCTAAAATCGGAGAAAGCATGCGACACGGTCCACACCAATCGGCATAAAAATCGATCAATACCGGCACAGACGCGTCAAGTACTTCACCGGCAAAAGTCTCATCCGTCACGTGTTCTATCGCCATATTTTTCTCTCCTCCTTGTCCGAAACGAGTCTAACGGTGTTCGCATTTTTTCGGAAGTGCAATATTTTGTAAAGAGAATGTTGCGGAAAGTGGTTCCTGAGCACACGGAAACACGATAGACTCCCTCCGTGACAACGAGGAAGCGGATGTTTTCAACGGTATTCTGTGTAGTTCTTGCCGCTGGAAAGGGGGCGCGCATGCAATCATGCCATCCGAAAGTGCTTCATCCGGTGGGGGGACTTCCCCTACTCGGCCACTGCATCAGGACGGCACAACTCTGCGGAATTCCCAAGATTACTGCCGTCGTTTCTCCGGATTTGCAAGAAGTAATATCGCATTTTCCCGCACATGTCATAGATGTAGACACAGCACGACTCTCTCTTGTCGTTCAGGATCCACCTCGCGGAACGGGTGAAGCAGTACAGCGCGCATTGCACGAGATGTTGGACTCAACGAACTGGGCGTTGGTTCTTTACGGTGACACCCCTCTTGTTACAAAAGAAATGCTCCAGTCGTTACTTCTCAAAGCTCAGGAACGCGCACGAACGGGCGTTGTCTTGCTCGCTATGCATCCACAAGAGGCGGCCATGTACGCGCGTCTTATCCCAACGACCGATGGACACGGCATCAAAGCTGTTGTAGAGGCAGAAGAAGCGAGCGAGCATGAACTGGCCCACCCTTTATGTAACGCAGGTATGTTACTCCACCGCGAGGTAGCGTTGCATTTGCTACCTCAAATTATGCCACGACAAGGACGTGAAATCTTCTTGACAGACATTGTAGCGTTGGCGCATGCAAATGGTTGGCATTGTACCTACACCGAAGCCTCAGCAGAGGCGCTACGCGGCGCAAATACCCGCGCGGACTTGGCTGCTTTAGAGCGAACCTTTCAGGAGCGCGCCCGTACGGACGCCATGGCTCACGGCGTCACATTAATAGATCCAGAAACCGTATACTTTTCTTATGACACACATCTGGAGCCCGATGTGACAGTGCTTCCACATGTCTTTTTTGATAAAAGGGTACAAGTAGGCGCTGGCAGTCGCATTGGTCCTTTTTGTGTTTTAGAGGATGTCACAGTGGGAAAAAACGCTGTTGTTGGCCCCTTTGCCCGTTTGCGTCCCGGGACAACGATAGACGATCGAGTGCATGTCGGTAACTTTGTAGAAATTAAAAACGCCCATATTGAGGAAGGGACAAAGGTCAACCACCTGAGCTACATCGGTGACGCCTCTCTCGGAAAGGCCTGTAATATCGGCGCTGGAACAATTACATGTAACTACGATGGAAGAGAAAAACATAAAACAATCATAGAAGACGGAGCTTTTATTGGATCCAATACGGCACTCGTCGCGCCGGTACGTGTTGGAAAAGAGGCGATCATTGGGGCGGGAAGTACGATCACACGGGACATTCCTGAAAAGGCCTTAGGCCTTACGCGTGCACCGCTGGAAATCGTCTCAGAATTTCGTAAAAGGAAGAAGTAATGTGCGGAATTGTTGGTATTAACGGAGCCCCGGACGTTTGCTTTGACCTGTTAGCAGGGTTAAAGCGCTTGGAGTATCGTGGCTACGATTCAGCGGGCGTTGCAACACTTTTTAACAAAGAATTCCATCGACAACGCGCAGAAGGAAAGCTGATCAATCTCGAGCGTATTGTCAAAGAGCATCCCCTACCAGGAATCATCGGCATTGGCCATACACGTTGGGCAACGCATGGAGGACCGACGACAAGCAATGCGCATCCGCATCAAGGACAATACGTCGCGCTTGTCCACAACGGCATTATCGAAAATCATAGGGAACTGCGCGCAGGCTTCGATCAAACGCTTTTTCAAAGCGAGACAGATTCGGAAGTCGTTGTTCATCTGCTGGATGCGTACATAAAGAAAGGCTATGACCATGCCGCCGCCATTCAGGCGACATTACCACAACTCAAGGGCTCTTACGCCTTAGCCGTTCTCTTTAAAAACGCCCCAGATACCTTGGTGGGGATCTGTAGGGGCAGTCCCTTAGTGATAGGCCATGGTAAAGAAGGACGGCTGTTTCTCGCCTCTGATATCTTCGCTTTTGCAGATTATTGTGAAAGCGTGACGTATCTGGAAGAAGGAGACTGGACAGAATTAAAAAATGGCACTGTAACGATTTATTCTCATGGCAGTACGCACCCCGTGACGCGCCCGAGCCTCCCTATCTCCGCAGATATTGCGAGCCAAGCGACAAAAGGCCTTTATCGGCACTTTATGTTGAAAGAGATCATGGAGCAGCCAGAGGTCTTACAAAACACGCTGGAAAAGTATGCCCATTCGGAAGCGTGGCTGACAAAGATGCCCACGAATCCATGGAAAAAGGCTTCCGGACTCTCCATTGTCGCCTGCGGAACGTCATTCTATGCAGGCTGTGTCGCTAAATATTGGTTTGAAGAGATCGCGCGTTTGCCGGTCGCTGTCGATATCGCTTCAGAATACCGCTATCGCCATCCGGCGCTTCCTGCTGATTCCTGTGCGCTGTTTATCTCTCAATCTGGCGAGACGGCAGATACGCTCGCCGCTGCACGCTTTACGAAACAGAAAAAAATCTATTGCGCTAGCTTGGTCAACGTGGCCGAAAGCTCTCTTGCGCGTGAGGTAGACCAAGTTTTTCAAACTTACGCTGGGTTTGAAATAGGCGTCGCTTCGACAAAAACATTTACAACACAGCTCATAGTTCTTGCGGCATTAACAGCGGAAGTCGCGCTTCTACGAGGAGAAATTTCTGCGGAAGAGCGAGCAACGTTGCAAAAGGACTTATTGATGCTTCCCCGTTTGGTAGAAGAAACGCTGAAAATACAAGGGAGTTTACAAAGGCTTGCTCCTCAGTTTGAACGCGTCAAAGCAGCCCTCTACCTGGGGCGTGGGGCGTTGTATCCTGTTGCGTTAGAAGGAGCGTTAAAACTCAAAGAGATTTCCTATATTCATGCAGAGGGATACGCCGCAGGGGAACTGAAACATGGACCCATTGCATTGATAGACGACAAGATCCCCGTTGTTGTGCTGGCGCCGCACGACGTTCTTTTTGAAAAAATTCTCTCTAATGTGCAAGAAGTGCTCGCGCGCAAGGGGCAAGTGATTCTCTTTACCGACAATGACGGCGCGCGGGCACTCAACACATTGGCTGAAGGTATGCAGGTGTGCATTCTGCCGAAAGTGTGCTCTTTCTTAGCCCCTATCGTGTACACAGTGCCTATGCAATTACTCGCGTATCACGTGGCAGCCTTCAAGGGAACCGACATTGACCAGCCACGTAACTTGGCTAAATCGGTCACAGTGGAGTAGCGCGCTTCCGGTATACCCTTTTTTTGAAAATCATCCGTAAAGAGCTCTTTTATTGAAAAGCATCTATTGCATACGTTGGAACGATGGACGCTCCCGTCGTTTTAAGATCCACACCGGAACGGATCCACATGGAGTCAATCCCGAAGTTCTTAGCTCCTAAAATATCCGTCTTTAATCCATCACCGATAGCCAGCAGCCGTTTTTTAGGAATATCAGGCACAAAGGAATGCGCGTATTCATAAATAGGAGGATGCGGCTTGCCCAACAACGTTACAGAACCTCCCTTTTCAGCGTAGTATTGCGCAAAAAGACCAGGGCGAACGATTTTTTGATCTTCAATCAGCACGTACTCATCTGGATTGGCACATACCATGGGCAATCCAGCCACTAAACACCGATTTAGCGTGGCAAGAAAAGGATCGATGGATAAAGAGTCCATGTGCGGAACACATGCAACAAACACGTCCGCCTGTTCTGGCTCTTCGACAAACGTTACGGAAAGTCCGTGGAGCAAATCGCGATTAGATGGTCGGCCCATAAGGTAACACGCAACGGGTTTTTTAAAAGATCCAAAGTACGCACGAGTACAATCCCCCGACGTGATTACATGTTGATATAAGGTATGCGGGATTCCTTCTTGATTAAGAAATGTCGCAAGAGAATCCCCAGATCGAGAAGCGTTCGACATAAGAATCACCGTCTTCCCCGCTTCTTTTAGAAGGCGCAAACCTTGAGATGCTGTTGGAATGACACCAACGCCTTCGTGATACAATACTCCCCATACATCCGTAAAATACGCGTCATAGTTCGCTAGAATGTCCGATATACCATGCAAAACTTTCACGATTCTTTCATACCATTTTTAAGAAAAAAGACACGGCGGGAAGCGTATACTTTTCTTTGTATCACGTAAATGAAGAAAAAGCGAGGACGACACCCCCCAAAAATAGAACACCCCTGGGACACAAAGATCATAAATTTACGGTATTTCCAGCGAAACGAACCTGCAGTATACTCTACAGGAAGAACCAATGTAAGATGAAACGCGAAGAGCTCGGTGTCTTTTTCTGTCCGAAGCCATTCTCAACTGAGAGTTTGGCGATGTGTCTTGCGCAACGTGTTCTTCCCCAGGACGTAATTGTTCTACAAGGGGAAATTGGAGCAGGAAAAACAACCTTTGCAAAGGCCCTTATTAAGAAAATAGTTGCTAGCCCCTGTATTACAAGAAGCCCGGCATTTCCACTCATCCAAGAGTACGAAATTGTCCATGGGCGCCTTTTGCATTGCGATTTCTATAGGCTACACGAAAGAGAGGAGGTCTCTGGGTTTTGTCTCGATGAAGTGCTGGATCATGAAGTGGTTCTGATAGAATGGGCCGAACGTCTCCCTCCGTATTTTCTAACAAAAAATTACCTGACTATTCGGTTCGAACAGCGCCCTTCTGGACGCCTTTTGTACGTTTCTGGAAACGTCACCTGGCGTAGTCGCGTGACATCTATATCTTTCTCTTCACTTTGAGAACGTTGTGCCGATTTTTTCTCTTTCGTCTGACGCTGTTTTCCTGGATGTTCTCGCAAATCACGTTTTACATCGTTATCACCAGTCCGCTGATCTTTTGGCATTGCAAAAGGTTCGTGTCGTTTTACCCACAAAAAGAGCCTGTCGACAATTTATCGAAGCCATCAAGAGGCAGACGACAACTCCTGTCTTGTTTCCTCAAACACATACGCTCACAGAAACACTGAACACGACAGAGCAAGAGCTACAAACGGACGATTTATCGCGACTCCTGCGTTTTTTCTCTTTTATAGAGGAATTTCCGCACGCACGGTCCCTTGCTCTTTCCCCTCATACTCTTTTCTCGTCGCTTCCCGCCTTAATGGCATTACTAGAAGAGGCGTTCCTCTACGAAATGCCAGAATCTCCCGCTGGTCCCCTCTCCGACAAAGCAGAATTTTTCTGTGCGCTTTATAAAGCCGTTGCGCATTCTCCTACTCTTATGGCAACGCTGAAAAGCGTGCAAAGACTCGCAACACTGAAAGAAATGGAAATGCAGATCCGCATACACCCAGAAGATCCTGTTGTTTTAGCCGGCATCACAGCCATCTTCCCCAGAATGCTAGAATTCTTTCAACTCGTGGGAGAAGGGGCCCACAATATGATTGTCTTGCCAGAGGTCGTTCCTCACCTCAGCACATCACTGCCTCCCGACCACCCTCAATACGCTTTATACACCATACTAGAAAAGCTGACTTGCCGCCCGGAAGAAGTTATCCCACTTGGGGAACGCGGTCGGGATCGCCTGCGGCCCATCTTGCAAGCGCTGACAGAAGAAACCAAAGTCGCTGACCGAGGGCCTCGCTCTCTCCCTCCAGATCATATCTCACTTGTAGAGACCTCTCGCCCTCAGGAAGAAGCTTTTATCATTGCGCTTCTCTTGCGCGAGACATATGCCACATCTTCCCAAACAGCTGCTTTAATTACCTCTGATGTAGATCTTGTTCAACGTGTGGAGGCCCATCTGAAACGATGGAATCTTACAGCCGACGTGTCTCAAGCGCGCTCCCTTGCGTTTTCCTCTGTGGGCGTATTCGCCCTGTTATGCGCAGAACTGATGGAAGAGAACTTTGCGGATATGCCTCTTCTGGCACTTCTAAAACACCCGCTCAGCTGTTTTTCTCTGACGACCGCTTTAACGTTCGAACAGCATTTGCGTCGTGGTACGCTGACTTCTCTTTTAGAAGAACCCTCTGTGTCCTCATACATCAAAGAGCTGGTTACAACGGCCCCTCTGGAAACAGCCAGGTTTTCGGATTTTGTGCTCTTCCATGAACGCCTTTTGATGACTTTTCTCGCCTTAACACAGCCGATCTCTTCAGAAATAGCGGCACTGATTGCCTTTTTCCAACGCTTAAAAGAGATGCCTTCTTTTTCACTTTCCCGATCCGCTTATCGGCGGTTGTTTGCGTCCCTATTAAAAACGGAAACGCAACAGGAGAGAGGGCCAATCTCCGCGCGCCTATTTATCTGGGGAGCCTTAGAGGCGCGTTTACTGCGTGTAGATCGTCTTATCCTTGGTGGGTTGAATGAAGAAACGTGGTGTCCTCCCAAAGATCACTGGGTGTCGTCTAAGGATCTCCAGTCCCTGAACCTTCCTTTCCAGAATCAAAAGATCGGGTTTTTGATGCACGACTTTGTAGCTGCTCTAGGAGCACAAGAGGTTTTCTTGACACGTTCTTGTGCAGTACAAGACAGGCAGGTGACCTCCGTTCCCTGGTTGAAACGCCTGGAAGCATATTTTGGAGATTTGCATCCCTGGCGTGAGCGTGCCGCATTCTACAAACAGTTGGCGCTATGTGCCTATGGACAAGGAGAAAAACGGACCAGCGAGCGCCCTTCGCCTTGCCCGCCTTCTTCCGCAAGACCAACAACACTGCCCGTCACGCATATTGCGCTGCTTATGCGCAATCCTTACGCTGTTTACGCACGCCATATCTTGGGATTAGTACCACAAGAAGATCTTTCTGATGATCCTACACCGCTGCTTCGCGGTAAGTATGTACACACTGTTCTTGAATACATGGCGCACCATCTCCCCAAGAAGGAAGAGGACGCACGAACTTTCTTAAACAATTTACTGCACCGCAAATTTCCGCTTCCAGAGTCATTGTTATATTGGAAGTATCGATTAGAAAACATTTTTGAGTACTGCTTGCAGAAATTTCTAGAAAATCGCCAGCAGAAAATAAAAAGCTACACAGAAATTCGTGGTACACTTGGTTTTCCGGACTTTAACTTCACATTGACAGGAGTTGCCGATCGCATCGACGTCTTTCCTTCTGGGTCAGTACGCATTATCGATTACAAAACGGGAACATTACCTTCCCAAGAAGAAATCCAACGTGGGCTTGCGCCGCAACTTCCTTTAGAAGCGGCAATTGCTACTTTCGGAGCATTCCCGCCTTTAAAAGCCACTTATGTTGAAGCCTTGGCGTTTTGGCATCTAAAAGGCAACTGTTCGTCCTGTGCGGAGGTCATGTTTGAAAATGTAGACGCAGAATCCGCCCGCGCCGGTTTAGTGCATCTTTTAGAAACATATCAGACATGTGCGTACCCAGCGTACCCGGCTGAAGCCACCGCCCCAACATACGATGCTTATGCGCATCTTGCGCGGGTTAAGGAGTGGATCTAGCCCATGCGATCTTCCCTCTACGACCCCAGCACTTCTTTATGGATAGAGGCATCAGCAGGCACAGGCAAAACCAAAATATTGGTTGATCGTTTGTTGGCGTTGTTGCTATCGGGAATTCCGCCATCAAAAATCCTCTGCATTACTTTCACAAAAGCAGCTGCTCTTGAGATGCAAGAACGCTTAGAACACCGTCTTGCCGCTTGGCAACAGGACGAGACTTTGCGAGAAACGCTTCAGCAGGAGGGATTCCCAGAGGCCGATCCGATACAAGCACACGGATTATTTGGAAAGGTATTACACACCCCCGTGCGCTTCCACACACTCCACAGTTTCTGTCAATCGATTTTGGAGCGCTTTGGCTCCATTCCTCAAACTATTATTGAATCCACTGACCAGGATCTATTTTTAGAGCGCGCTTTAGATACTATCCTAAAAAATATGTCCACTCCTTCCACTTTAGACGCCGCTTTTCGACGCATCTCACCCCTTATGGATCGAAAAACTTTATTAGACGCTTTTAAGGGAATACTGCATATGCGCACCAATCTTGAAGCGATAGCGCAATGCTCTTTTTCACAATTATGCGCCAAGTATGCAGCAGCGCTCGAGATCTCTCCGGAGACTCTTCATCAAGAAGAAAAAGCGTTTTTTGCCCACAAGATTTCGACGGACCTAAAAGAGCGCTTAAAAACCGCTACAGAATGTCTCGCCCGAGGAACAAAAACAGAACAGTCATACGCTCAAGGTCTGCACATATGGATGAAACAGCCACCTACAGCAAAAACATTGG
>JAISRK010000031.1 GCA_031273665.1 Holosporales bacterium | reverse complement strand
CCCCCATTTTACTCACCGGATATCCCTCCTGCATAAGAATGCCAATGAGATTACGCTGTGTTAGTGTTTCCCATAGCTTTTTGACGTGCGCTTGATCATCGTTGGGCAGCGGTTCATCGGATATTTGAATAGCCATCCGTAAGTGATCCGCCTGAGTGGCGATGCTCATCAGGCGGGCGCTTTCAACGAGGTGGTATCCTTTTAAGACTGCTACAGTGAGGCATCCCGCTACGGCGAGCGCCAGCGCTGTATCAAGCAGTCCGAACCCCGCATTGTGTGCGTTGAATGGCGTCCGCGCTTTTAAGCGTCCCATTGAGGGTATTTCAATGCCGTAGAATCTCTTTTTCATTTTTCGGCGCATGGTTCTCTCTGCTTTTTTGCACGCTCTAACGCGTTCCGTCCGCTCAAGAGCTAACAAGAATACAGATAATGATCAAGAGGAGACGCTTGTAGCCATCTACTGGCAGAGGAGTTGAGGGGGAGCTCCTCCACGGAAATTTATCTATTAAGATAATTATTTATTACATAAATAGGCAAAACGTTTATCGTATAATTATCACACACACTGTAGAACTCCAACTATTGCAACGTTATGCATTAAAATGTGCCCGCAATAACGATGTATAAAAAAATTTACAAATTAACACTTTCTTTACCTTATTGGGATATATTAACGTGCGGGTAAGGGATGCCCAGAATCAAAGAAAAGGGAACTTATGTACTACATAGTGCTATCGTTTGCTGTTATGTGCGCCCCTCTGTTATCTGCTGTAGGGATGCTGGGGCAAAAAGGGGCCGATGATACCCCATCGACTAGAAGGCTTGCTTTCCCCGCGGAATTTCCTTCAGAAGGCCACCGAGCGGTCATAGAGGGCGCTGAGCATGCTCTCCTATTAAATCCTGTGGAAGGTCAAGCATTCCGATGTGGTGCTAAACGCCAAAGGTCTGCATCGCAACTAGAACGCGACACTAGAAAGCAACGGTCTACTACAGCATTAGATTGTGGCGTCAGCAGTCAGAGGTCTACCCCTGCGCTCCATCTGACTTTTACGTTTGATGATGGTAGAACAGTGCCTGCGTCTGGGCCGAGCATTTTGCACTGCCCAAGCACATTGCAAAGCGTGCCAGAAGATGAGGGTTCAAGCAGTGGAGAACTCGTGTCTTTTGCTCGCCAAATAGAGCAGTTTGAGGAAACGCCGTCTGCATTCGATGTTCCTCGGTCTCTCACTACTCGGGGTGTCCCAGTTGTTATTTACTGTGGTGATGGGGGTGGTATACGTGGTTATATTCCTGTTAGTGTTTCAGCCTCGTTGGAAGCGTTGGTGGGACTCCCCATTGCGCACATGGTGGATATCGTAGTAGGGACATCTACAAGTGGTATTTGGGCTCTTGGGCTGAGTGTTCCTGATGAAAACGGTAATCCCCGCTTTAGTGCGCACGCTTTAAAGCGTATCTATGCTGAACGAGGTAATGAGATTTTTGTGCCACGACGGGCAAATCTTGGTGGGTTCCGTAACTCAAAATACACGTCTGCGATTGAGGAAGTGCTGGAATCTTATTTTGGTGAACATACACTGGCTGATTGTCTTATTCCTACGGTCGTAACAAGTTTTGATTTGGAAAGGCGAAAACCAAAAATTTTCAAAAGCGTTTCCGCGCAACAGGACCCACATAAAAACTTCTTCATGCGAGATGTCGCGAGGGCGACATCAGCGGCTCCGACGTATTTCCCACCAGCAGAAATCTACAGTATGCCTGATGTGCACGGTGAGAAATTGAGGATTGTCGCCGTAGATGGTGGATTGGCAGTTAACAATCCAACAGCGTGTGGTTTTGCTGAAGCGCTGCGTATGTATCCGGACGCGTCTGAATATCTCTTGATCTCCCTGGGTACGGGGCGCGCTACCGTTCCTATGTATTTTGACGATGTGAAAGATATGGGTAAGATTGGATGGGCGTCGAGGCTCCCGGAGTTGATGATCGATGGGCCTGCTGATATTACTCACTACGTGATGGCATCCGTTAGCCAAACGTTTTCTGGAAGAGTGAGGTATTTCCGGTTGCAAACAGAATTACAGGCTGAGAACGCGGCCATGGATGATATTTCTCCAAGGAACCTCACAGTGCTTGCGAATCGGGCAGAAACTTTGGTAGAAACTCCACAATTCCAGGAGGTTGCCCGGCTTTTGCGCTCACTGCCTGACGTGCGTGTCCGCCATGAAATGCGACAGCAGGGACGCGGGTCGTAATTGACTGTCCACGCGCGCTACGTATGCGTGTTATGGGGCGACGGGGCAAGGCCTTCTTCGGAAGGCCATGCTTCATGGAGGAGTAATGAGGGAGGACAGGTGCGTCTTTCACACCGGATGAGAGGCGCCTCTCTTCCCCCTTAAGGCGAGATTGTTCCATCATTTGCTACTTTAAATAGTATTTTTTTGCTTGCAGAGTATGAGATCTTTCTTTACGCTGGTCCTGAGGAAGGGACGTTGCTGCAAAAAATATGATAACGTTACAAAGCCTGATAGCAGACGAGAAGAAGCGCATTCCGGTGTTTTTCCATCCTGCTCGTGTTATGTGCGTCGGGTTTGAAGAGGCGTTTTTTAAGGCGTTGCAGAGCGATTTGCATCCGCAGGACACTATTATCCTAGAATCTTGCCGTTCTATGGTGGCCTCTCTTTTTTTACTTAATCGGGCCTATCGTAAACACGACCCACCGCAAAATACGGTATGTAGTTCCGCAGACGAGGTCTTCGCTTTTTGTCGCCAAAAGATCGCTTCCCCGGAGCGTTTTCGTCGCTTTTCAACGATGGTGATTAGTAGTAGGCCTTCCATTGAAGAGACCCTTCTGCACATCGAACATGTTCAGGATTGGCGTATTAAAAAAATATTGATTGCTGAGCCTAATGAGTCCGCCATTGCCCTTGAAGCGTTGTACATGCATCTTGTGGATGCACTGCTCTTTTCCAGAGCGCCACAATTAACAACCAGAATCCTTGAAGTTATACGTCGTTTGCAGTGGCAGTATTTTCTGGACTGCGCTGGCGTGTGCCTGCGTCCGGAGCAAGATCCGCCTCACAAGCCTGCTTACTCCTCTGCAGCGTTACATGCGGGGTTGAGTGAGTTTTTAGGGGCTAACCCAAGCATTGTGGAATTTTATCAGCTCGATCGACAGGGTGCGTACTTGTTGCTTACAGAATCTGGAATGCCAAGTGTGTTATTTTTTGATCAGGCGCCATGGCCAATTGTGTTGAAAAAAGAAGAGGAGACGCTGCGATGTGTGCGGCGCCATCGCCTTCAAACACGTGAACAATGGACCCCTATTTTTGGTAATGTCGTGGAGGATGCGTCTTTAATCACGCTACCGCATGACAAAATCGTGTCATTTTTTGAAGCAAAACAGCATCCCGTGGAAGTTAAGCGGCATTAGCCTCGCTTATCGGAGAAAATCGCTCTTGCTCCCCAATACGCTTACTTAGGCAATAACGAACGTGTCAACATGGGCCGCCAAGCTTAAAAACTGTTCCACAGTGATATTTTCAGCACGCGCGCGTGCCGCAATGCCATGGTGAGCAAGCTGCTGTTCAGACAAGGAGAGGGTGTTTTTCACCATCTTCCGTCGGGTCGTAAACGCTCTTTTTGTCAGAGTTTCTAGCGCCGTATACACGGCAAGGTCAGGATACGCCGCTTTTTTAGGGACAATCGACACAACGGTCGAATGTACTTTCGGCGGAGGGAGAAAGGCGCCGGGCGCCAGATGCAGAAGCGGCGTTACGTGTGCTTTTGCCTGCAGTAGTACGCTTAGTCTGCCGTACGCTTTCGTGCTGGGCTGGGCGTATAGGCGCTCTGCGACCTCTTTTTGGAACATCAGTATCAATTTGTCAAATTTTTCCAGAAACGGCAGCCACATGAAAAGTAATTGCGTCGAAATATTGTAGGGCAGGTTGGCGATCACGAGGGGAGAAGAGAAACGCGCAAAATCCACCCGCCGTACATCTTGGATATACAGCGAAAAGTGTTCGCTGTACGCTTCTTTTAAAGGAGCTAACGCTGCGACACAACGCGTATCTTTTTCGATCGCGTACACGCACGCGCCTTGTTCTAAGAGGGACCTGGTTAAGCCGCCGGGGCCGGGGCCGATTTCAATAACTGTCTTGCCTACTAATGGGCCGGCACTCATCGCGATACGCTGACAAATGTCTTTGTGCACCAGAAAATGCTGTCCGAGCGTCTTCTTCGCCTGTAGCGTTTTGACGACTTCTGCTAACGGCGCAAGAGTTACAGTCAATACGCCCTCGTTACTCCCGCATCTCGATGTAAGCGGTGCGCTTTAGCATGCGCAAATATCGCTCTGCGAGCTTTTCCAGCTGTGTTTCTCGCAGGTGATCTCGCACATTTTCTATCGTGGGGGGCACAATAGGACGGTCCGCTCTGGCGTACACTGCCAGCAACAGAACGCCATCAGGCGTGACAATGGGAGGGGAGACATCCCCTGTCGGGGTTGCGTTCAAGAATGTCCGGAGTTTAGGATCAATGTCCTCTACTGCAAGCGTTTCTTTTTCCATGACCTTCAGGCCAGAAAACATCTCTGTTGTTTTTTGAGCATTGCGCACGGTTAAAAGGTGGTCTCGCACTTCGTGGGCTTGACTTACGAAGGTGCTGGCTGTTTCTTGAGAATCGATGGCATAGGGCGCGGGGATAAAAAAGCGCTGAAACGTGATTTCTTGAAATGTCGTGGCGCCTTCAGGGCGTTTGTCTTGGCATAACAGGATAACGTACGCGTTTTGTTTGAGAATAGGGGCCGAAGCGTGCCATAAAGGGAGCGTCTGTAGGGCGGCTTTTTCCACCTCTGTCAGATTCTCGGAGGTTACCCAGCCGAGAGCTCCTCCCTTACACGCTTCTGGAGTCCTGGAAAACTGCTGCGCCAGCGTTGCGAAATTGGCTCCTTGTTTCAGCAGTGATGTGATGCGCTTCATATCTGCTAAGGCTCGCTGTTGTTGCTCTGGTGTGTCAAAGGGGATGACAATGCGACTGAGAAGTACTGATCCGCGCTTTTTATTCTCAATAAATTGCGTACGAACGCGTTCCACCTCTTTATCAGAGAGTTGTACACTGTCTCCAAATAAATCGCTGATGATTTTATGCCACGCGGCTTGAGCGCGAGCTTGCTGTATGATGGTCTCCTTCGGGATATTGTGGACTTTTAGAAAATCTTCGAACAAGTCGACAGACAGGCCGCTGCGGCGAATCATGAGCGTCAGCATGTGGTGTTCTTCTTCTGCCGTCACATAAGGGTTGCGTTTGATCAATCGGCCAATGCGGCGCGCTTCTTGAACCTTTAACTGTTCCTCGACCAGAGCTTGGAGGATGGTGTAACGCAATTGCGGGATCATTGCGTCGCTGATGCGTGCGCCTGAAGCCGCTGCGAGTAGCGCCAACCGGGCGTCGATATCAGCTTTTGTAATAATACTGCCGTTTACAACAGCTGTGATGCGCGCTTCTTTCGGAGAGGCGGCGTCTGTAGAAGATGCCGTCGCGTCGTCATCTTCTGCATATCCTTTATCGCTGATGACGTTGGTCAGGCTCAGGGCAATAACCACCACGAGCCGCAGAGAGCAAAAGACTTTGTCGGACAATGTTCTCCCCTTCTGTTCATTTTGTGCTATCGTCCATTTCAGGGTACAGAGCCTGACGGCAGAAATCAAACTTCAAGGTTGAAAACACACGTGTTCGCCAGTTATATAGAAAAATTACTGATGAAAATGACGGTGCTGATCGTTGCGGGGTTGACGATGGCCGTTTGGATCGGACAATCTTTACGTTTCACCGAGTTTATCACTCGGTGCGGTCTGAAT
>JAISRK010000019.1 GCA_031273665.1 Holosporales bacterium | reverse complement strand
CAAGAATGTCGCTAACGCGCGGCCAACATAGTACGCATCTTCCTCCTTTAAAGATTGGCCAATAATGCCCCGGATATCGTACGCCCGCAAAATGGAGGGACTAAAATGGTAAGGATCGGTTGACATGGATAGAGCACGAAACCTTTCTCGAAAAAACCTAGAGAAGTTTCGATGTCGAATCAAGGCGTACGCAGCAAAAAAGAACTTTTGAGCAGACTATGACGGCCATGTCAGGCTCCAAACCCATTGGTTGCTCCCTCGCGCTTCCCGGGGGGAGAAACTGGCACTTGCATCGTTTATACTTCACGCGCTTCTTAAAACGCTATTCCACAAGATCTATATCCATCTTCTCCATCTATCTTTTTCCTCCCCCCTCCATGAAAGAGTCTATTAAAAAAATTTTAAAAATTAATAAATAATTATTGTTTTTTATATATTGTACTTATAGTAAAAGGCCATTTGCAGAATAGTCTTATTTCAGGGTTTGGCAAAAATATCTGAACGAATAGGGCTATAAAAGTTGAAAAAACAGAGGGTGAAGCGTATGTTATACCATTCACACGATCTTAAAGCGCTTGGCGTTATTCCCGCAAGATCTACAGCGGTTGGAGCACAGATGGCGCTGCATGCCGGCCCACTTAGTGTACTGATGAACACTCCCGAGGGACGTTTGGCCGAAGGGATATGCGATATGTTTGAACGGTGCACACGATACACCGCAAAGCCCGCTTTCAATATTCGCTACGTAGAAGGCGAGAATGGTCCCATCTCCCTACATGAAGCAGTTGCCGTGGAAAAGCCTTTTTGCCGTTTACTCCACTTTGAGAAAAACAGTAAAAAGTATGAACCAAATGTACTGATCATCGCCCCTATTTCCGGGCATTTTGCAACGCTTTTGCGCGATACGGTAAGGCGCATGGCGCCCGCGCACAACGTCTTTATTACAGATTGGATTTCCGTGAGTGAAGTTCCTTTAGAAGAAGGAGCGTTCGGCCTTGATACTTACCTTGATTATCTCATCGACTTCTTACGTGTTATCGGACCGAATACCCATGTTATGGCGGTTTGCCAGCCAGCCGTTCAGGTAATGGCATTAGCAGCCATTCTTGAGGAGTGGCAAGATCCCATTTGCCCTACAAGCATTATTCCAATGGGCGGCCCTATCGACCCACGTCGCAATCCAACATCTGTCAATCGCTTCGCCGAAACGTATCCCTTGAAGCAATTCGAGCAGATGCTTTCTATCGTTCCTCTTGGTCACCCTGGCGCGGGGCGGCGTGTTTATCCGGGATTCCTGCAGCTTGCATGCTTTTTGAGTATGAACCCTGATAGTCACATTGGAAAACATTTTCAATATTTAGAAGACTGTATAGCAGGCCGGGAAGACAAGAAAAAAGTGCATAAAACATTCTACGATGAGTATTTTTCTTTGCTAGATATGGATGATACGTACTTTCTGGAAACAATAGACCATATTTTCCAACGGTATACTTTGCCGCGCGGGATAATGACCTACCACGGACAAAAAGTTGATCTACGGGCTATCAGGAAAACGGCACTATTAACGTTGGAAGGAGAAAAAGACGATATCTCCGGCCCAGGACAGACTTACGCAGCGCAAGAGTTATGTTCCAACCTACCAAGAGAGAAAAAAGCACACTACATACAGCCTGATGTTGGGCATTATGGCGTCTTCTCTGGCAGCCGATGGCGCCAATTTGTTGCGCCTAAGATAGAATCCTTTATCCGCACACACGACCCCGTGTGGCGGGCGAAATATGCGTGAGCAGACAGAAAAAGCAAAAGGCTGGTCTTTTTTGCCCTAACTGTCGTTTTTCTGGTGGAGGGGGGGCGACTTTTACGAGCGTACGAGTATTTTCCTTATGACGTTTTGAGTTGGGAAATTGCCGAAATATGCCGCTATAAAGGCTTTTGCTTCATTTTTTCGTGAGGCTACCGCCTTCCATGGACGTGAGACGGCATTTTTCCCCCATCATCGCCATGTTCAGAAACGCCTTTCTTCAGTACCCCTGACGATACAGCGCTATGGCGTCCTCTCTCTCTTCTTTCTACAAAATTGTCAAACCATACCACGCGCAAAACCCTCATGCGCTCCCCAATGGTCACTGGGAATCGCGTGGTATCATGCCCTCTGATTCTTGTTGCGCTTTGAGGCGTTGCCGTATGCGTTCTCTCCGCGCGAGTCGTTTTGCGAGTGGATCTCCATCAGGCTCTTGCGCATTTTGTAGAAAAACGTCTTCCGAGATTTCGGGCATTGGTCCTACACTCCCCTTCACAGGACCACTGTTGGATGGCTTTCCGGAGACAAGGGTGTACACCTTGAAATCTTCTTGTTCTAGGAGGATAGCCACATTCTCCGTCGGCGTTAATTGCAGCCGATGGTCTCCGGGAGAGTAGTAGCGCGCGAAAACAAAAGCGGCGAGAGGATTGTATTTTTCAAAAACAATAGGGCATCGCGCAATAACCTGTCCTGGGACCACTTCCCAACGCCACCGCAACATAAGACCTTGATTGTCGTGTTCTAACTGATCGGCAGCAGGAAAGTATTGACTAGCACTCAAGGAAGAGACCTTCGCAGCGAGATCTTTGTCAAAAAGCACGACCAGATCAATAATCGTCGCATAAGAAGCGTTGGCCCCCGCGCTCGCAGAAAGACTGATAGTCCGCACGGGAACGTTAGAAGCGCATCCATTTAAAGCCATCAGCATTCCCCACAGGAAATAACGTGTTACAGGAGTGCTTTCCATATGCCCTTTTTTCGATGAAAGTGGTCTCTTCTCTTGAAGGCTTGCAAAAACGCATGAAGATTTCCTTAATAAGTAGACGTCACCGTGTGTAATACTGTGTGTAATCATTAAAAGAGAACGTCTATGCAGAAAGAAACCTTTTATCCCGAAATCCAACGCCTCCGTGGGGTAGCATGTTTGTTTATATTGATTCAGCACATGACGCTAGTCGCTCTTCTGCGTTTTCCTCGTGAGGTATTGCCCTCTGTTTTGCACAATGGGAGGGGAGGATTGCCGCTATTTTTCGTTATTTCGGGCTTTATTATCACGACTTTGCTTTTGCAACGCCTAAAAGATGCCCAGACACAGGAAACATTCTTCGCCCGATTAGGAGCAGCGATAGATCCTCTCAAAGTTTTCTTTCTGCGGCGTTTCTTTCGTCTTGCCCCACTGGCGTTTTTCAATTTGTTAATAGCCGCTGGTGTGTTCTTTTGGGCCTATGACACCGATATTCTGCCTTATCAAACCGACTGGGGTCTCAGCTTCGTTCGCGCGGGAATAGAGCATTTCTTTTGTGTCTACAATTTTTCCGTTGCCCGGTACGCAGAAGTGGAGCATATACACTACGGCGGATTGGGTCCGTATTGGAGTCTTTCGGTTGAGGGCCAATTCTACCTCTGTTGGCCTATTCTTCTATTGCTCGCGAAAACACCTTCTCGTCAGGCTCTGCTGGCCCTCTGTTTATGCTGCATTGGCAGTTTTGTCGCAAGACCACTCATAGAGCTTTGGGGAGAAGGTACCCCTTATTATCACACTCTTTATAACTTTGATGGACTGTTCTTAGGCGCGTTTCTAGCGTTTTTAAAGACAATTCGCACACCATCCTCTCTTCCTGCGTCGTACAGCACGCGGTTTGTGATGATACTGCTGGTATTTGTTATATGGATCTATCCCGGCGTCTGCGGTAAACACATGCAAGCCTACGATTTTGCCCCCATTTTGGGCAGCGCTGGAGTGCTCGTTTGGTGGGCCGCACAAAATAAGAATATCGTTTTAGGAAACCGCTTCATCGCCCCATTGTTGGAGTTTATCGGAGAGCGTTCCTACACCATCTACGTCACGCAGCTGTTGACAATGCGTTTCGCGCAATGGCTCGTCGACAGTCTGGGTCTATTCAGAGTCAGCAATGAGACATATTCTGATTTCTACTCCATCGGGCAATTCTTTATTTTTCTGGGAATATTGATCGTTTTTGTGGAATGTTCCTACCGATGGATTGAAACCCCTCTGCGGCGATTTGCTAGAAAGATCACCTGATGGTTCGGCAGCGCAAAGGCGAACATCTCAAGATCTGCTTGAAACACGATGTGCAATCCGGCATTGCCACTGGGTTTTCTGCTTATACGCTCAACCCCACCGCACTGCCAGAGCATGATTTGCACGCTATTGATCTAACCACAACGTTTCTTGGCCACACACTTAAGGCGCCTCTTCTGATTTCTGCCATGACAGGAGGGTCGTCTTTGGGCGCTCGCCTTAATGCACGGTTCGCACAGGCCGCGCAAACATACGGTATTGCGATGGGCGTCGGCAGCCAACGCGTTGCTCTTGAGCACCCAGAGTTAAAAGAGACATTCTCGGTTGTGCGCACACACGCTCCTCGTGGCGTCTTGTTTGCCAATCTTGGCGCAGTGCAGTTGAATTATGGACGTGGTATCGAGGATTGCATACGTTGTGTTGAGATGATCGAGGCACAAGCCCTTGTTCTCCATTTCAACGCACTACAAGAAGCCCTGCAACCAGGAGGGAACACCCACTTTGCAGGCATTCTTAGGAAAGTGACCTCCTTATGTCGGGAATTCCCGGTTCCTGTGATTGCCAAAGAAGTCGGAAGCGGTTTTTCTGCGCAAGATGCACGTCGTTTAGTAGAAGCCGGCGTATCCGCGATTGATATTGCGGGTGCGGGCGGCACATCTTGGAGCGCGGTTGAAATGCATCGTTCTCCAGACACAACCGTACATAAATCTTTCCGATCTTGGGGGGTTCCCACCGCACGTAGTCTTGTTACCGTGCGCGCTGCAGCGCCTCATATCCCACTTATCGTGAGTGGAGGGATACGATCTGGGCACGACATTATCAAAGGTCTTGCGCTTGGCGCCTCCTTGGCAGGGATGGCCCTTCCTTTTCTCAAAGCCGCCGCTCTTTCTGAGACAGCGTTGATGCGTGCCGTGGAAACCCTTCTTACGGAACTAAAAACCATCATGTTCTGCATTGGAGCAGCAAACATCGCAGCACTCGTTGCTACGCCTTGTCTTTCTGAGGATACAACCGATCCTCGCACGCTAACGAAGAATTTTTACTCCGGCACGTAATTCAATTCGACGTCTTTTCCAAATAATCTGAGTAAAGTCATTTTTGGATCGTTAGAATTCGTGTAAAAGAGGGGATCTCGCGCCAGAAGCTCTTGGGCTGTCCTATGAGCCTCTTCTAGGAGCGTATAATTGCCCAAAACATCTCCCAGTTTGAAAATATGAAATCCGCTTTGTTTGACTCCTGCCACATCCCCCCCTCCCCGCAATTTTAGGTCCATCTCGGCGAGTTTCAGCCCATCCGTTGTCGCTTTGAACGTCTGTAAGCGCTGGTATGTCGTGGCAGCCAGTGGGGAAGCGTACAAAAGCAAGCAAAAGGCGCGCTTTGTACCACGACCAATGCGCCCACGTAATTGGTGCAGCTGTGCTAAGCCAAAGCGCTCAGCATGTTCAATAATCATGATCGTTGCTGCCGGAATATCGATACCCACCTCTATCACGGTGGTAGCCACAAGAAGAGACAATTTTTTTGCGCGAAACGCTGTTAGTATCGACTCCTTTTCTTGCGCCAACAAACGTCCGTGCAGCAAGCCCACACGTTCTCCAAAATATGCTTTTAGGTGCGCAAAACGTTTCTCCGCCGCCATTAAGTCCAATTTTTCTGATGTTTCGATGAGTGGGCAGATCCAAAAGGCCTGTTCCTCCTCTGAGATCAACCGCTCACATAAATGAGCAATAACGCCATCTATCATGGAGAGTTTTTGAACGCGCGTGATAACCGGCTGACGTCCCGCAGGTTTCTCCTGCATATAGGACACTGATAAATCACCGTATTCTGTGAGCAATAGGGTACGAGGGATAGGAGTGGCCGATAAATAGAGGCTAGCACAACATGATCCCTTCTGGACGAATTCTAAACGCTGGTGAACGCCGAATCTGTGTTGTTCGTCAATGACAACAAACCCCAGATCATGGAATTGCACTTTTGATTCCAGCAACGCATGGGTCCCAACCACCAAATG
>JAISRK010000013.1 GCA_031273665.1 Holosporales bacterium | reverse complement strand
AGAGCGCCAAATGAAAAGCTGCCAGGAAATGCTTTATTGTTATGCGTTTTTGCCTGGAAAGATTCCGTCCCTAAGAAAGATTCGGATACTCAGCCTTTATGCAGGATCCCTGCTGGCATCTCTCCCCTTTATATAGATAAAGAGTGCAAGAAGGAGAGAAGATCATACCAAGATGGTCAAACAGAGAGGATCGGGTGGAATAGAAATACAGCAAAGAATACGTGACAGAGAAAAGCGAAGTTTCTGTGGAAAAAGTTGCCTTATGGCACCTAAGCAATAATGAAAAAAACAGCGCGTTGCTGTAACGGTGATACAAAAAGGAAGGGAGAATTTTCACTCTCCCTTCCCCTTTTTCTTCAGAGAGGATCAGATTCCATTTTAAAAATCATCGAATCCGCCCCCCATGCCTGGTGCTCCAGGTTGTGGGGCTGCGGCGGGTTTTTCAGGTTTTTCAGCAATCATGCATTCGGTTGTTGCCATCATGCCTCCCACTGAAGCGGCACTTTGCAGTGCAATGCGCACAACCTTAACAGGATCAATGATCCCTGCACGGACCAGATCGGTATACTCGCCCTTTTGAGCGTCGTAGCCCCAGTTGCTGTTTTTGCTTTCCTGAAGCTTTCCAATCACGATCGAACCATCAACACCCGCATTTTCCGCAATCTGACGGGTCGGGGCTTGTAAACTCCGCCGCAAGATGTCGATACCTAACCGCTGATCGTCGTTGGCATATTTAAGGGAGTCTAACGCAGCGGCGCAGTACAAAAGTGCAACACCACCACCCGGGACAATTCCCTCTTCAACCGCCGCCCGAGTGGCGTGCATGGCATCATCAACTCGATCCTTGCGCTCCTTGACTTCGACCTCTGTCGCGCCTCCGACACGGATAACGGCCACACCGCCGGCGAGCTTTGCCAGCCGCTCCTGCAGCTTTTCTTTGTCATAATCCGAAGTCGACTCATCGATTTGACGACGAATTTGCTGGCAACGTGCTTCGATATCGGGTTTGCGGCCTGCGCCATCGACGAGCGTTGTGCTGTCTTTATCAATGAGCGCTTTCTTGACAGATCCGAGCATGTCGACAGTCACCGCTTCCAGTTTAATGCCGATATCATCGCTGACAAGTTGGCCTCCTGTGAGAATAGCGATGTCCTCGAGCATTGCCTTGCGACGGTCACCAAAACCTGGGGCCTTTACCGCGGCTACTTTCAGTCCGCCGCGCAGTTTGTTCACAACGAGCGTTGCGAGGGCTTCTCCCTCGACATCTTCTGCGATAATGAGCAGGGCGCGTCCTGCTTGTACGACTTTTTCTAGAATCGGCAGAAGCGGTTGCAAAGATGATATTTTTTTCTCGTAGACCAAGAGGTAGGGAGCATCAAGCTCGACAACCATCTTTTCGTTGTTGGTGACGAAATACGGCGAGACATAACCGCGATCGAACTGCATACCCTCCACCACTTCGAACTCAGTTTCTAGGGATTTTGCTTCCTCTACCGTAATGACGCCCTCTTTGCCGACTTTTTCGACAGCTTTCGAGAACATTTCACCAATTGAACGATCCCCGTTTGCAGAAATCGTCCCGATTTGCGTAATTTCTTCTGCCGTCGATATTTTCTTAGCCATGGAATGCAGTTGTTCAACAACAGCAGTAGCGGCCATATCGATACCGCGCTTCAAGTCCATCGGATTGACCCCTGCGGCTACTGCGCGAGCAGACTCTCTTACGATCGCATGAGCCAGAACGGTTGCCGTTGTTGTACCGTCTCCTGCCAAATCATTTGATTTGCTCGCCGCTTCTTTCAGCATCTGTGCGCCCATATTTTCAAAGCGCTCAGAAAGCTCGACCTCTTTTGCGACTGTAACGCCGTCTTTGGTGATTTTTGGTCCTCCAAAACTGCGCTGAATGACCACATTGCGTCCCTTTGGACCTAAGGTGACCCGAACTGCGCTACTGAGCGTCTCAACACCTTTCAACATGCGTCCACGCGCATCTGCTGAAAACCTTACATCTTTTGCTGTCATGGTTATTTCTCCCTTTTCTACGATGCCGTGGAAACGGACCCTTTGCCATCAAGAATGCCGAGAATGTCGGATTCTTTCAGGATGACGTACTCCGTTCCGTCTATTTTTACTTCGGTTCCTCCCCACTTGGCGAAGAGGACACGGTCGCCCACCTTGACCTCTAGGGGATGCAACGTTCCTGCGTCATCCCGGACACCGGATCCCACAGAAAGAACTTCTCCCTGTATGGGTTTTTCTTTGGCCGTATCCGGAATAATGATCCCACCCGGGGTCTTCTCCTCTTGATCGAGTCTCTTGATGAGTACACGATCGCGCAGAGGCCTGAATTTTATGGTCATGTGCTTCCTCCTTTTGATATCTGTTGTCTGTATTTTAGCACTCACCACATGAGTGTGCTAACACAGTAACGGAGAAAAAACGCTGGCGTCAAGATGTTTATTGCTTCTGGGTCTTTTCTTATAGGCGAAATAGTGAAGATACGTTGGAAATTTCGCGAAACAACGCAGCCGACAAATTGTAAAGCGGCCATTTTCTGGATGTGCTTGTTTTCTAATATTTTTTCTCTTTACGCCTGAAAAATCTGCTTGATTTTGCACCCACGACCGTACGCGTCCTACTAAAGGCGAACGGTTCACTTGGCTTTAAGCTTGTGTTTGCATAGAGTACTCCTGCCAGACGTCAGAGGAGAAAAAGACGTGAACTACCAGGGGATGCAATTGTACGGTACGTACACTCGTGTACGCGCGCAGTTGTCTGGTAGCGTCAAGATCAACAAATGGCTGTCTTATGTACTGTTTGTTCTCGCCGCTCTCTTAAGTGTCTTAACGTACAGCGTTTTTTCTAGAAATATTTTTCTTGATAATAATCGTGTGCTCGTCCTTATCTATGCTGATATTGGCCTGGTGTTGTTCCTTTCTTGTATCGTTGGGCAACGCTTTGTCAAATTATGGAGTGCACAACGCCAAGGCATCCCTGGGGCACGTTTGCACGTTCGTTTCGTCGCTATTTTCTCTCTACTCGCTATAGTTCCATCGACGTTAATGGCCTTTTTTGCAGCGACTTTTCTTCATGGAGGACTGGAGTCGTGGTTCACAGAACGCAACAAACAGGCGATTCAGGCGTCATTGCACGTCGCTGAAACCTATTTTAAGGAACATCAGGATATGATTGCGGCGGATGCGACTGCGCTCGCTCAGCTGATCGAAGTACATTTTCCCGTTATCACCCAAGATGAGGGCGTACGTAACGCGGTTTTAACGAAGTTTGCCGCCCTAAAGTCTTTTTCTGAAGCGATTGTTTTTGACACTGATCTTGCCGTTATGGCGCGTACGCCGCTCAGCTACTCTCTGGAATTCGAAGTTTTTCAGCATCGTGAGCTAGAGGACGCATTTCGCCAAAACGTCGTGCTGCTGACTAAATCTCCCGAGCATGTGCGTGCGCTCATTGGCATTGATTTGATTAATTTCAAGGCGTTTCTTCTGGTAGGCCGTCCCGTTGATCAGAATGTGATCGCGCACATTACGAAGGTACGTCAAGCTGTTGACGATTATACACACGCTTTTTCCACGCGACATAAATTAGAGATTACGTTTGCCCTCGTGTTTTTGATCGTTGCGTTATCTCTTGTTTTTGCGGCAATCGCCATTGCGATGAGGCTTTCTTCGCAAATCGCGTGGCCTATTGGCCGTCTGATTAAAGCAGCAGAAAATGTTAAAAAAGGAGATCTTACAACGCGCGTGCATTTGAAGGTCAAAGGTCCGCAAGATGAATTGGGCATTTTAAGCCGTACCTTTAACGAAATGACTGAGCAATTAGACGCGCAGCGCTATGCTTTACTTTCCGCGCATGCCCTTCTTGAGGAACGGCACCAGTTTATGGAAAGTGTGCTGCTGAGCGTCTCGTCGGGCGTTATAAGCTTGGATGCACATAATCGTCTGCTTCTTATGAACAAGACGGCGGCTACTCTTTTGGATTTAGAAGAGTCTGCGTGCAAAGAACGCCCATTGAGTGAGATCATTCCCGAATTTTCTGCGGTTTTACAAGAATTTCTTGTCACTCCACCTCCCATCCATGCTGTCTTTGAAACGGATGTCTCTCTGAGAGCATCCGGTCAGGAACGTT
>JAISRK010000082.1 GCA_031273665.1 Holosporales bacterium | reverse complement strand
GAAGAATTAGTTCATCGTAAAAAGTATCAAAGGCATGTGGTTAAATAGAGACTGTATAATACCACCGCTAACGGCTGCATCCGTTCTATCTCTTTAATAAAGGACCCATGTATCCTTGGTGACGTAAATAGATGTTACAGAGACACTATTTTTTCTTCTGTGGTACGAATTTTTGCGGCAGTCTCACCGAAAAGGTCGATCCTTTTCCTGCTTTTGATTGTACAGTAACACTGCCTCCCAGCATTTCGGAAAACTTTTTGACGATCGTTAAGCCTAGTCCTGTGCCACCGAATTTTTTGCTGGTAGAGCTATCTGCTTGTTGAAAGGGCTGGAAAATTCGCTGTACCTGTTCAGGAGCCATCCCAATACCTGTATCTATTACATCAAAAGACACCCATGTTTTACCCGCTTTCTTTTCAAAGCAGCAGCGTAAAGTCACCGTTCCTTTTTCTGTAAATTTCGCGGCGTTGCTGATGAGATTAAGAATGATTTGACGTACTTTGGTTACGTCGGTTGTCAATTGCTCCGCTTTTTTCGGCGCTTTTATAATCAGTGTATTTTTGTTCTTTTTTATGAGCGCATGAGAAATGTCCTTGATATTATTTAGCAGAGCGTTGGTGTCGAATGTTTCTGGGAAGACGGTCATTTTTCCGGCTTCTATTTTTGAAAGATCCAAGATGTTATCAACCATCCCCAGCAAGTGTTTTCCTGCGACGTGAATTTTTCTGACGTCTTCCTGCCATTCGGCGTTTCCAGTTGCGCTGGCATCGTCTTGTAGCATCTCGGCATATCCAATAATCGCATTTAATGGTGTTCGCAATTCGTGGCTCATACTCGAGAAAAAAGCATCTTTTTGCTGGCTAGCATACCGAGCCTGCTCATTTTTTTTAGCAAGCTTGATGTTCGTGGCATTTAGTTTCTGAACATTCTCAGACAAGCGTTGCAGTGTATCGTCCGCAAAGTGTGGGAATCGCACCTTCTTGCCGTGAGAAAGATCTACAACGGCGTGCAAAAGCGCCGCAACCGACCGGGTTGTGTATCTTTGAAGAAGCATGTTGATGCAGAAAACCGCGATTCCTGTCAGAGAAAATATCACCAGCGCTTTTTGCCATGTACTCTGTTCTGTATACGCGGAATCGATGAGAGATTCTATCGTCAATATGAGAAAGAAAACGCCAAGGGTGGCGCCTACAATGACAAGAAGAGACTGTCTAGAGGGATTGCTTTTTATAAAGAGCATAAAGCGTTTTTTCTTTTATGGGCTAACCCTATTGCTGGCCACAGTAGGCGTAAAACATTAAGGGAAGCTTAACCCCTAGAATCCGCAGAACGATCTTGACGGTTTGAGGAGAAACGTCGATTGTTAGGGATGTGGACGGGCCTGTAGTTCAGTTGGTTAGAACTCTCCGCTCATAACGGAGCTGTCGCGGGTTCGAGTCCTGCCGGGCCCACCACAAATCGAGAAAAAATGAATAGAGACGATGGCGACTTACCAATACATTTACGTCATGAAGGGCGTTAACAAGGTCTATCCCGGAGGGCGCCAGACCTTGAAAAATGTATGGCTCTCGTTTTTGCCAGGGGCCAAAATTGGTATCATTGGGAGCAACGGCGCCGGAAAATCCACTCTTTTAAAGATCATGGCGGGCATCGACAATGAAATTCAGGGTGAAGCTTGGGCCGCTCATGGAGTGCGCGTCGGGTACTTACCACAGGAGCCGCAACTGGATCCGTCTTTAAATGTACAGGACAATATTCTTTCTGGGTTAGCAGAAACACGCCAATTGCTCGAGACTTTTGAACACGTGTCCGCACGTTTTTCCGAGCCTTTAAATGACGATGAAATGGCGGCTCTTATCGAGGAACAGGCAAATCTCCAAGAGAAGATTGATGCGTTGGACGCATGGGATTTGGAACGCAAAGCGAACATCGCAATGGAGGCGTTGCGATGTCCTCCAGGAGATGCGTCTGTTGTACATCTTTCTGGCGGAGAGCGGCGGCGTGTGGCGCTATGTCGATTGCTCATGCAAAAGCCGGACTTGCTTTTGCTCGATGAACCTACTAACCACCTGGACACAGAATCCATCGCCTGGCTCGAGCAGCATTTACGCGCGTACAAAGGCACGGTGGTCTTGGTTACCCATGATCGGTATTTCCTTGAGCTTGTGGGGTGGATTTTGGAACTCGATCGTGGAGAGGCGATACCGTTTGAGGGAAGTTATGCGGCGTGGTTGGAAGCGCGCCAAAAGCGTTTTCTCGTAGAGGGCAGGCAAGAAGACTTCCGCCAGCGCGTGCTCGCGCGGGAGTTGGCATGGGTACGTGAATCCCCCAAGGCACGACAGAAGAAAAGTAAAGCGCGCTTGCAGGCGTATGAAACTCTTTTGCAAACGGAAAACGAGAAGGTGCCAGATTTGGCACAGATCGTCATTCCGCACGGGCCACGACTGGGGAATCTGGTGATCAACGCGCAGGGGCTCAAAAAAGCATTTGGCCAGAAACTTTTATTTGAATCCATGGAATTTTCTCTTCCTCCAGGCGGAATTGTGGGGGTAATTGGTGCTAATGGAACCGGTAAATCAACTTTATTTAGATTGATCACGAAACAAGAGGTCCCAGACGCGGGTCACATTGTCATAGGGGACAGCGTCAAACTGGCTTATGTGGATCAAAGCCGTCATGTCCTGAAAGACAATCATACCGTTTGGGAGGAAATTTCGGATGAGCAGACGGAGTTTTATCTCGGCAAACGTCTTGTGCAAAGTCGTGCGTATGTGGCCAGTTTTGGGTTTCGTGGCACGGATCAGCAGAAGCGTGTCGGTCAGCTGTCTGGAGGAGAGCGTAATCGTGTACACCTTGCACGCATTCTAAAAGAAGGCGCGAATGTCTTGCTGCTCGATGAACCTACAAATGACTTAGACGTGGATACGTTACGAGCATTGGAAGAAGCCCTGTTAGAATTCGCAGGATGTGCAGTAATTATTACTCACGATCGGTGGTTTTTGGATCGCATTGCAACGCATATTCTTGCCTTTGAGGGCGACAGCCGTGTGGTGTGGTTTGAAGGCAACTATGCGGCCTATGAAGAGGACAAAAAACGACGTCTGGGGCCAGAGGCAGAAACGCCCCATCGAGTGCACTATCGCTCATTACAGGTTTTTGCGTAGAAAAGCTCTGCACGCATAAAGCTCGGGCGCGTTATTAACGATAATGGCGTGAATGGCCAAAGAAGTTGAATTTGTTAAACAGACAGCATCGTAAGAAAAGACACCCAATTCCTATTGGGACGCATATTCTCGCGTCTGAGAACGATAGCCGACTGTGTGGTCTAAAAAAAGCGTTGAGCGTAAGAGATCAACGAGTTTGTTCAACACATATTTCGTGCTGGAAAGAAATACTTAGGATTATATACAAAAAGGCTAACGCATCGTTCACATTGATGTTCAGGGGAGCTCTTTTACAGTCTCATCAGAGCATCGAGCATTTCTGAGACGGTCATGCAGACTTTACTGTTGGCGACGTGAGCGTATTGAGCTTTGAGCGTTTCTATGAGTTCTTCAGCGATATCAACAGTGGACTCTTCAAGGGCTGCAGGAACGACGGTTCCGAAGCCATCTGTTCCTGAAACACCGGCTCTCAGCGTTCCTGAGGCGTAGGTAGGAGAATAAAATCCGCCGCTGTTTTCGCGCATTTGGTCCGGCGCATTACAGGTGGCTAAAGCGAGTCGATAGAGAGGATCTATTTGGTCATTTGCTAGCAACATACCGAGAATGCCATCTTCGGTAATCACGTACTCTGATCCGGGGATGTTTACGTAGGTATCTGTGGTTAACTGTTTTTCAATATCTGCTTTAATCTCTATGCCGCTTAAATCTAGATAAAAAGAGCCAACTCTCTGCCCTGAACCGGCTTGCTCCCCAGAAGCGTCGTGCACCGGTATCTCCAAGGGACCATCGATGATCGGACCTGTCGCACCCATGGGGAATAGGCGGCTGTACACGTTTCTCATGTGGCCATCGTAAGCATAAACTTTTACATCATCAACCCTCAACTGTATCGTCACCGCTGCAAGAGCATCTCCCATGAAGAAGGCCTTAGTGCGAAAATACGTATCTCCCTCTCCTTTGAGAGCAGTGAGATCCCACTTTGCCGTCTCTCCGTCAACAATCTGCACGCCGTTAGTACTACTATGCATCACTTTAAAATCGCTCAGGTCAAACGTGAATTCGGCGTTATCACCCAGAAAACAATCGTCATTGTCAGAAAAGATCACCTTATTGCCCTCTAATCTTACTCCACCTATATCGGAATGAACGTCTGTGATGTTTCCAGCATCGTCACAGGAAAATTGGGCCGTGTTGTAATACTCGTCGCTGTCTTGAGTTAGCTCAAGTATCGTTGTGCAATTTCCATCACTATCAATTGTCTTGCTGTAGTCTATGAAAAAATCATTATCATGTTTCTTACCTTTCGAGTCTGTCAGTGCACGCCGGAGATTGAATTTGACATGTTCTGACCTCCCTATAGTTTCACTCAGATGCAAGTCATATTCTCCCGTAACGCGCTCGTCTGGTTCCAAGAGACCGGTCTTCGTGATAGTGGTCACTGGAGTCATAATGGTGATGCCTTCTGTGAGACTCCCCACGCGCACGTCTTGGGCTGTTTCTAACACTTGAGGAACTTTTACCACTTTCGTTGTTCCACCGG
>JAISRK010000025.1 GCA_031273665.1 Holosporales bacterium | reverse complement strand
ATACCTTCCGCTCAGGCAACGCCCTCGGGACAAGCAGATATGGTGTGGAATCGACTAAACAGTCTTTTAAAGACGCATACGATGCAATGCTTGGAAAGGGGAGGCGATTTCGTCGATGTGTATCTTAAGGAAGCTGCCTACATCCTGGTCGCCCTCGCCGATGAGGTGTTTTTAAATATCAATTGGTCTGGTCGCGCTTACTGGGAAAAAAATCTGCTAGAAACGACGTTTTTTGAGACGCATATAGCCGGGGAAGAGATTTTTCGCCGCATCGATGCCTTCCTACTTAATCGAGAAAACAGTCTAACGGAAATGGCGATTTTGTATCTCAAGATGTTGGCGCTTGGATTCGAGGGCCAGTATCGCTTTCAGGAGGATAAGGAAGAGATAGAAGAATACAAGCAACGACTTTATCGATTCATCGTTCACGGAGATCCTTCTGTCGACTTTTTCGATGCACGGATTTTCCGGCAAAGCTATCAGCCGGCGCTGACAAGCGTCCCCAAACGTGAGTTGCCCGATCCCTCTTGGTGGCACTACACGTTCTACGGGTTTCTTGCGTGTTTTGTGTTCGGGACGAGCCTGATTTGGCGCGCGGAAACGTCTGCGATTACCCGATTGACACGTTCCATCACCGAAATAGTGACAGAAGGAACGGCGCCATGAATGCTCTCTGGAATGCCTCCGTTATGCATCAATACTCGTTGCCTTACGTCGCTCTTATTGCCGTTGGCATTGGCTGCGTACTCGCGCTTTTGGTTGGTATGGGTGTTGGCACGCTCTCGGAGAAAAAGATGACGCAAAAGGCTCTGAAAGCGGTGCAGAATGCGCCTGAAACGTCTCACAGAGAAGAATCTGCGCCCTTGTTGGCAGGTCGATTAGCCGAAATTCTTGCGCTCCACGGAGTATTCAAGGTGGGACCTATAACACAGACCTTTCTGAAGATCCTCGAAATTCTCCGTCAGCACGCCTATGGCAAGAATTGGCGTTATCAGGTGCCGTGGTACTTACTCGTGGGCACGCCGCAATCAGGGAAAACCACGTTGGCAGAGAACATAAGGTCTTTGCCTATGCCGGGATACGATGCGATTGATGCGAAAAGCACGCCCTTCCGGTCGTTTCTTTTTGAATCTGGCATTCTAATAGAAGCGCCGGGATCGGCGATTAACGGCATAGGTAGCACGGGAGTTTCGCATACCTGGAAACTCTTTGGGCGTCTTCTGACGTATTTTAGACCACGAGGACCTTTGGAAGGCGTCGTGCTCACGCTGCCTTACGACAAATTGGCCGAAAAGGAGATGTTCCCAGGACAAAAAGCGCAAGAGGCGCATCATTTGTTCGAACATCTATGGTGGTTACAGTCCGCGATTAACATGCGTATTCCGGTTTATGTTGTGATCACGAAAAGCGATAAAATGCCGGGATTTCCTGGGCTATGCGCCCTTTTGTCGCCCGCAGCTCGTCAGCAGATTTTTGGGTGGTCGTCTCCGTATGATCTGCAGACGTCGTTTTCCCCTTCATGGATCGATGAGGCGTTCGAGGTCTTCTCACACGGCGTTAAACGCGCCACTTTGTCGATGGCAACACACGCTGCTCCTTCAGAAACCCTAGAGCAAGCGCTGTTTGTGGGAAGCAAAATTCAAGCGATTCAAGAGGCCATGCGGACGTACCTCTCCGTCTTGTTTCGCCCGTTTTCAGAAGGATCAGGGCTTTTGTTGCGCGGTATATACTTTACGGGACAAGAGACGAATCCGGTGATTTATCCGCAGCCGTCGGTTGACCTTGCTGCGCTTAATCCCGAGAATTTTGAAGTCAGTGCACGCACTGCTTTCTGGGGCCAGGAATCGCGAGTGTATTTCGCCCAAGACCTTTTCGACACGAAGATTTTCCAAGAAACGCACCTAGCGCGACCTCTACGGCTGAATCTTGTGCACGGAACAACCAAAGCAACACCATGGCTTCGGGGGTTGATGATCGCCGGTGCTCTCCTGCTTTTATTTGGTAGCCATCAAGCGCATGACGCACTCCATAGAAAATCAACAGACTTAGAAAGTACGTTGAATATTGTCAAAGATATGCTCATAAAACTCCGGACTGTCGAAAAGCACGTGGCGACGCCGGAAGACCAGGCGCGCTTAGTACGTGAGACGCGTAAAATGCTGCTCACAATGAATACGATCGATTCCAATCTTTCGTGCTTCTTTTTGCCGACATCCTGGTTCTCTCATCTGGATAAACGGGTTTCGGAGGCGATGCTCTTGACCTTTGATCATGTCGTATTGCGGATTATGCATCTCGATTTAACGATTAATGCCCGTAATATACGCAAAGAAACGATAAAAAAAGGAGCTCAAAGCAACAGGCAATTTGTCGCCGTTCTCCCGACAGAAACGGAGGAGTATAGGGCATTTCGAGAGCATGTTCAGAAGTTTATGGAGCTTGAAAAGGGCAGCGCTACCTACAACTTATTGCAAAAACGTGAGGATCGAGAGCATATTCGCGCATTAACTTCTTACCTCTTTAATATCGATTTTACAGCAACGGGGTTGTTGAATGGCCGTAGGCCAGATGGCTATACCAACTTCAAAGAATTCGATATCAAGAAATATGCGCCTGAAGTGCGAACAGCGTTGATCGAGTTGTACACTCGTTTTCTGCACCGACTATTTGCAAAGGAAACCTGGGAGGTCATCAATGTGCTTGCCCAAAAAATTACGCAGTTGGCGTCGATTCTGCACCATCCCACAGCGGAATTAACGGCCACGCAAGTAGCGGACCTAGCCTCCAAAATGCAGAGTCTTTTGACATATATCAGAGATCCATCTTTGGATTGGTGGAGCCGAGAACATTTTGATCCAGGAGGGGATTATGTTCAGACGCTTAGTCTAATGGAGGATTCTGAGGTCTTAGGGCGTAAATTTGTCAACGAGCTCTTGCAACGTGGAGAAAAGGAACTCAAGTCTTTTCGACGCCGTCTGGTTGCTATCGACACACCGCTGACAGGACGCCTGTTTGCCAACAAAAAAGGCACTATTGTTTTGGGGCCTTCTTCTGGTTTTGTTCGCCTGAGCCAAGACTTGCAGAAGTTGCTGGCAGAACCCTTTATGGTTGTCGCTAAGCCAAAGGAGCTTAAAACGGTAGTTCCCAGGGGGAAAATCCTTTATTGGGATAGTCGGATTCTGAGAGAAGCTGCACGTCTGGTCGATGCGTATACGGATTTTGTCGAAACACGGCTTGATACCTTCGATGAAGATATGCGTGAGGTTTACGGAGATATCGCGCACCGCACACTGACCCCCGTCGTGCAAATCTTGGTCGCACGGGCGCAGCTTCTTGAAGACGAAAACGATACGCGGGTGTCCGCGTCCAGTGCGGAAGAACGGTTGCGATTGCAAGCGGCGAATCTACGAGAAGTGACGGCGTATTTCTCGAAGATTCTGCAGTTTCTAGAGCATGTTCGCTCTCGACGGATGTACGATGGCCGATTAACGGCGCTGATTCTGGATCAGGCGTATCAATTACTCGAGAAATTAGATGATATTCTCGAGGCGGATGGCCCCTACACCACAAAGGGTAATCTTTTTGCTTCTTGGAATGGACGCGATCCGGCAAATTACGCGGGATTCCAGGTGCACGATAGCAATCAATTACAAAATTACTTATCGGCGCAACGCGAGCGTATACGCTTTTTGGCGAAAGATCTTGCGGATCCGTTGATTACGCTTTTAGCGATAGATCCACTGTGCAGACAAAAGCACAATGACAATCTTCTGACCAAATGGCGGACATTGATTCAACAGGTAGACGACTACGACAAGAAAAAACCCGGGAATTCCATAGCTGTTCTGGAAAACTTCGTCACGACGGACTTGAAAAATGTAGATCCTCAGGCTTCTAAGAAAATATTCGAAAGCGTCTCGGGCAAAAGCGGCGACTTCTTCTTAGATCAACGCGCAGACATAGCCCGTGCGTTGTTAACGCGTGCAGAGGAAGTGTCGGCAGAAATGGCTTTATTGTATTACAAAGAAATCGCGGAACACTTCCATGATACGCTCGAAGGTCGTTTTCCCTTCTCCGACGATGTATATACGACCGAGCCTGATGCCACGATCAGCTCCATTGAGAAGCTCACACAGCTTTATGATGTGTTTGCGGCCGATGTACGGTTTGCTCTGAGTGGTCAACCTCGTCCTACAAAAGAGGAAAAGCGTATATGCATGTGTCTTGAACGCTTCTCTTCTGTGCAAAAATTCTTGAAGTTGCTGGTGGCGAACGAAAAAACGCATGATCCAGCAGCTGCGATTCTTGGGTTCCGTGTGCAATTCCGGGTGATGCAAGAGCAAGAGATCTATGGCCAGCAAATTGTCGACTGGAAGGTTAAATGGGGCAAAAATACCATTGATGTGATGTCACCGCAAAAAGAAGTCATTTGGCATCTGGGCGATCCAATAGAGATTGTCTTCCGGTGGGCGAACGAGAGTTCTCAAGTGCCTGTGCTGGACAAAAATGATCCCGCTCTTGGAGTTTTCGGGAAAACCGCTGCGTTCTCGTATGGAGGGAAGATGGCGCTTTTCCGACTTGTAGCAGCGCATGCCGTTCCACGACAAGATACTTCCGGTGAAGGTGTGATATTAAAGTTTGCAATTCCAACCGTTACCCGATCAAGCACTGGTCGCGCTGTTGCTTCTGGGAATGCGGTCGTTTATATCAAGCTCACGCCGCTGAAGAGAGAGAGAGATAAGTGGGTTCCTATGGAATTCCCCGTCTTTCCGTCCAGCTTTCCTGCGGTTATCGGAGGGCGCTATGCCCACAGCAAATAAGGGTGTTATACCCGCAGCGAATAAGGCCCTTTTGACGCCATTTCTGGGGAAATCTCCGGCGGGCTGTTCTTTATATTACGACTCTCTCTACGACCTGATTCGAGAGGCACGTCGTGAAGATAACCCGCATCTATCACAAGGTATCTGGGCAACGGACCTTAAAAAAGCAGATTGGCCCCAAGTGGAGCGTCTCTGTTGCCAAGCACTGACAAAGCAGTCCAAGGACTTACAGATTGCGCTGTGGCTTGTTGAAGCTTGGGTGATGCAACGCGGGTGGTCAGCGCTCGCAGAGGGATTCCTCTTTCTCCGCGATTTTGCCGAAGCGCATTGGACGACGATGTACCCCCAGATCGCTGCTGATGGAGGGATGGAACATCGCCTCTCTCCTTTGTTTCTATTTGCCGAAAAAATGCCGGATAAGTTAGTGCTTTTACCGCTGGGAACGTCAGCAGTAACTCTTTCCTCGTGGCGTATGGCGCAATATCAATCCAAAATTGATAAACAGACTAATGACGGGCTGCAGCAGCTGATGAAAAACCTGCTCTCTATTCCTCATGATGCTGTTCAAGAGCTACATGCGACACTGAATAGTGCAGAAGAGGCGCTAAAAAGTTTCTGTACCACCTTGGATACGCTCAGTCACGATGCGGGGCCGAGCTTTAAGAGCATTTCAGGGATATTCCAAGAGGCGAAGGCGCTGTTGGTGGGCACTTTGAAGCGGTCCCAGTCGAGTTCCGAGATTAGCACGCAGCAACTCGGTACGCCACGGGAAACAGATCTCTCAGAAGATCAAGCACTTCAAGAATTAAAACGTCTCGTCGTGTTCTTTGAAAAACACGTTGCCCAGAGCCCTATTCCTTTGCTGTTAAAAAGCGCGCTCGTTGTGGCACAACATCCTTTAGACACACTAATGGAACAAGCACCAGACGATACAGAGGCGCCAATAGTCTGTATCACGCGTCTTTGGACGATGCTAAAGAGGTTAGAAGCCTAAGAAACGCCAGAGTTTCTGAAATATTG
The DNA here is from genome assembly GCA_031273665.1 of Holosporales bacterium. Lineage (GTDB taxonomy): Bacteria > Pseudomonadota > Alphaproteobacteria > UBA3830 > JAIRMZ01 > JAITIJ01. Next base: position 2,834 of record JAISRK010000025.1, on the reverse strand, counting down.
ACATCTGCCATAAATCGTTTCCCAGAGAAAGCGCCATCAACATACCGATGATGACAAAGCCGAAGTACCCGATGACTTCTCGTACACGGTTGCTTAAGGGGCGGCCAAACACACATTCGAATAGGCATAATGCCGCTGTTCCTCCATCAAGCCCGGGGAAGGGGAATAAATTCACAAGGCCTAGATTGACGGAGAGGGTGACGATAAAGAGCAGAATATGCGTCCAGCTCCCAGATTTCGAGATTTCCCCAACCATTTCGGCGATCCTGACAGGGCCTCCCAAGGTACCTACAGGCTGCGTTCCGACAAAAATCCCTCCCAGTGCTGCGGCCATATCTGCCGACATGATGTAGACGTCCTTGAGTCCGTACCATAAAGCGGTAAAACACGATAGCGTCTGGATCTTTCCTTCTGCCAGAAAAACGCCTATGGAAAAAACAGGCACAGGGAACCCAAAGACGTTGTTTTTCTCAGTGTAAGCAGGCACGAGACGCATTTCTATCGTCTCCTCATCACGCAATAATCGGATAGAGATAGGCGCATCAGGGATGCCCCTGCCTAAAACATTGCGTAACTCACGGAAAGTCGTGATGGGAGTCGCATTAACGTGTGTAATCACATCTCCCGAAAGGATGCCGGCCGCGGCCGCAGGAGAGTCCTTTACCGTTTCGCGCACCATTAAGGGAGACTCAGGACGGCCAACCATCGCGTAGATGCCCCCAAGGAGAATGACAGCCGACAGGTAATTACTCAAGGGTCCTGCCACACTGACGCAAAAATGCTGCCAAGGCGTCTTTTTAGGTTCGTTGTCCTGAGATTCCGCCGAATCCTCATCGATCAAGACGTATCCCCCAAGAGGAATAGCACTCAGACGCCACCGTGTATTTAATTGATCTGTATAGCCGAAAATCTCTGGTCCGAAACCAATGGAAAAGACTTGTATCGCTATTTTATTGCGGCGTGCAATCCAAAAATGCCCTAACTCATGGATAAACGTCACAAGAGTAAAAATGAGTAAAAATGGAATGACATAAAAAGATGCATCCAATAACCAGTTCATATCTCACTCCTTGTTATGGCATTGCCATCCATACAATAAAACCTAAAAATACTAGGATAAAAAGTATACCGCCGATGGCAGGAACAACACGCTTGAAGCGGTTGAGAAAGGTGTCGTGGTTGTCGTTAACGGACTGCAGGACATTACATTCAAATTTCACAAGAAGTGGCGTCTCTTCGAGCCGCATCGTCACTTCGTCCATCATAGCCTCCTATGGGATTCAGGATCACAAGCGTTTCGCAAGCGTGCAAGCGATTCGCTCTGCCCTAAAATCTCTAGAACTTCGAAAATACCAGGAGACACTTTACATCCGGTTAAAGCCCAACGTAAAGGCTGTGCGAGTTTGCCAAAGCCCAGGCCGTTTGTTTCTGCAAGGTTCCGAAGGGCGGCTTCCAATGTCGAGATCGTCCATGGGGCGTCCGCCAGTAGCGATAGGGCTGCAGTGATCATGGTTTGGCTTTCCGGAAGACGAAGCACCTCCAGCGCTTCGGGCACATAGCAAAGGGGAGCCTCTATCAGGTAGGGCGTTGCGGTTTTTGCGAGATCTACCAGCGTTTTTGCGCGCTGCTTTAGACTCGGAAGCCCTTTCAGCAGCCGCTGATGGTGTTCTGAGCTCAAAGGGACCGTTAAAAAGGGCTTGAGGCGTTCAATAAGATCGATATCAGGGAGTGCCCGCATGTAATGCGCGTTTAAATGGTCCAGTCGCGCTAACTCAAATCGCGCTGGCGCTTTTCCTACATGGACGATGTCAAACCACGCGATTGCTTGCTCGCGAGAGATGATTTCATCATCACCGTGGCCCCAGCCCAGCCGGAGCAAGCAATTACACATAGCCTCTGGCAGATATCCCAGGGCTTGATACGAATCGACACTGACCGCTCCGTGACGCTTAGAGAGCTTTGCTCCGTCCGCTCCGTGGATCAGAGGAATATGTGCAAATTGCGGGGCAGTCCAGCCCAACGCCGTGTAAAGCTGTAGCTGGCGAAACGTGTTGGTGAGATGATCGTCCCCTCGGATAACGTGTGTGACTCCCGCTTCATGATCATCGACAACAACAGAGAGCATATACGTCGGCGTTCCATCACTTCTCAGCAATACCATGTCATCTAGTTGTGCGTTGTTGACCGTGACAGGTCCTTGGACCAGGTCGTTGACGTGTGTTTCGCCCTGTTGCGGCATTTTCAGCCGAACAACAGGAGCAACGCCCACAGGAGCCTGATCTACGGAGCGATCACGCCAAAGTCCGTTGTATTTCGGGGGCAGACCTTTGACTTTTGCCTCCGCGCGCATTTGCTCGAGCTCTTCTGGTGTAGCGTAGCAATAGTAAGCTTTTCCTTCTTTTACCAATCGATGAGCGGCTGCCGCATGTAGTGCCGCACGTGAAAATTGAAACACGACCTCTTGATCCCAAGGAAGGTTGAGCCACGTTAGGGCATTAAAAATCGTTTGAATGGACGCTTCTGTTGACCGCTCGCGATCGGTGTCTTCAATGCGGAGCAAAAAAGTACCGTGGTGATGACGCGCGAACAACCAATTGAATAGAGCCGTTCTTGCTGACCCTAGATGCAGGGCTCCTGTTGGAGAAGGCGCAAAACGTGTTACAACGTGCATAGACTTTTCAGTCCTTTGTGCATATTTCTTTTTGCGTATCTGCTGCTCACCTTGCGACGACGCTACCACATCATCTTGGTTCTGGATACAGAGGACTCGCGTGCTCATGCGTCGTAAATACGTCTATTCCCCTTTCGAAGCTCGACTATAATCTCGAAATAGT
>JAISRK010000010.1 GCA_031273665.1 Holosporales bacterium | reverse complement strand
CGTGGCAAAATCTCCAGGCTCGCGCTCGCGCGCATATCATCTGTATTGGCCTTAAAAGTCAGTCCCAAAATCGCCAGTTTTTTGCCCAAGACGGAGCCATCGCATGCGGCGATAATCTTGTCTGTCATCGCTCTTTTACGGGCATCATTGGACGCACTGATTGTATCGATTAGAGGCACAGGGACATGATGGTCATGAGCAAAGGCGATAAGCGCGCATGTGTCTTTAGGAAAGCACGATCCTCCAACACCCGGTCCTGGTTGCAGAAAAGCCGCGCCGATACGGTGGTCCAGCCCCATTATACGAGCAACATGCTGTACATCGGCGCCACAGACCTCAGCGATATCAGCGATCTGATTGATGAAAGCGATTTTCATCGCCAGGAAGGTGTTAGAGGCATATTTTGAAAGCTCAGACGTCTCGAAATCCGTAAAAACAATAGGAACCTGACGTTGCGCGAAAGGAGCGTATAGCGTCTGCATAACTTCCTGTGCGCGCGAAGACTTTACGCCCACCACAATGCGATCGGGGTGCATGAAATCATGAACAGCTGTTCCTTCGCGTAAGAATTCCGGGTTGGAGGCCATATCAAAGTCCGCATGGGGGGCGGCTGCCTGGATGACGGCGTGTATTTCTTGCGTCGTTCCAACAGGAACAGTCGATTTGGTGACAACAACCGTAAATCCTCGTAGGGCGGGTGCCAGTGTCCGCGCCGCTTCGAAAACAGCACTGAGATCTGCGTTATCGGTGTTGGGTTTTGTTGGAGTGCCGACCGCGATAAAGACAACATCAGCCATCTCGACAGCTAACGCCAAATCCTGTGTGAAGGAGAGTCGCTTTGCTTTTACGTTCTTTGTGATGAGCTCCTCTAATCCTGGTTCGAAAATAGGAACGATTCCTTGCGTAAGCGTCTTAATTTTTTCGACATTCTTGTCAACACAAGTAACTTGAAGCCCTGCTTCTGCAAGGCAGGTGCCGGAAACGAGGCCGACATACCCTGTGCCAATAATAGTGATGTTCACGACGCCGCTCTTTTCTCGTTTGATGTGTTGATCGCTTCATGCACAACAGCAGCGAGATCGGGATCTTGCAGTGCTTGAAAGATGGTTGCCTTTATCGTGCCATCCCGCGCACCGCAATCAAACCGTGTCCCAGAGACGTAAACACCTGTTAAGGGGGTACCGTCTTGAAGCATGGCTGATATGGCGTCGGTTAGCTGGATCTCTCCTGATGATCCCGGTTCTTGACGCGTTAAATAATCAAATATGCGGGGAGATAGAATATATCGGCCGATGACTGCCGTTCTAGAGGGAGCTACTTCCGGCGTCGGTTTTTCGACAATAGAGCGCACGGCGCACGTCATGCCGTTGCGTGGGTCGTGTGCTAAAATGCCGTATCGGGAGACGTGCTCCTGTGGAACATCGGTTGCCGCAACGACGTTGCCTTCTGTGGTGTTGTACGCTTGCACCAGCTCGGCAATGGCCGGTGCTCTGCCTCCTAAAATCAGCTCGTCGGCGAGCAGCACGGCAAAAGGGGCGCCTTCTACAAGATGGCGTGCGCATAATACGGCGTGTCCTAATCCTTTTGGTTCTTGTTGCCGGATGTAAGAGGCACACCCTGGCGGTAAAGAACATGCCCGAACATTCTCTAGTACGCGCAGTTTTCCTCGTTCTCGCAGAGTTTGTTCTAATTCGAACGCTATATCAAAGTGATTTTCGATGGCCTCTTTACCGCGTCCTGTAACGAAAATAAGCTCATCAAATCCCGCAGCTAACGCCTCTTCCACAACGAATTGGATCAAAGGTTTGTCGATAATAGGCAACATTTCTTTGGGAAGTGCTTTTGTTGCGGGAAGGAAACGAGTGCCTAATCCGCCTATGGGGAAAATGGCTTTGCGAATTCCATTTTTCTTCATGAATCTGATCCTCTAGTGCAATCTTCACGAGGAGTCAGAATTTTAGGCAAAGTAATCCCTTTCTGGTTCATATATTTCCCCTTACGGTCTCTATACGAGGTAGTACACGTACTTTCTGCCTTGAAAAAGATAAATTGGCAGGCGCCTTCGTTAGCATAAATCTTAGCGGGAAGGGGCGTGGTGTTGGAAAATTCGAGGGTCACGTGTCCTTCCCATTCGGGTTCTAAAGGGGTGACGTTTACGATAATACCACACCGCGCATACGTTGATTTTCCGACGCAAACGACCAATACATCGCGAGGGATCTTGAAAGACTCCACCGTACGTGCGAGGGCAAAACTGTTGGGCGGAATAATGCAAACATCTGTTTTCTTGTCTACAAAAACGTCAGAGGAGAAACTCTTGGGATCGACAACCGTAGAATCGATATTTGTGAAAATTTTAAATTCATTCGCCACGCGCGCGTCATACCCGTACGAGGAAACACCATACGACAGAAACCCTTCCCCCCTTTGTGACTCCACAAAAGGGACAATCATGTCTTCGTGCAGCGCTTTTTCTCGAATCCACGAGTCGGGTAAAATCGACATTCCTATTCCCTCTGCGATGGCCAAAGTTAACAACGCCTCATGGGGAAATCAAGCGTATTGGAGTTCTTGCTCATGTCGGTGTGCTTAAGCATGTGCATTCGACACGAAGAGATACGGCGGTGTACGATGATTTTAAATAGGCTATTCACTTTATGGATACTTGTGAAAAGGTCGGACTATTTACCTCTAACGATGAGTTTTTGGACTAGAACAACGTGTTAGAAGGTTTCCAGACCACAGAAAGGCATCTTTATCGTCGGACATTTTTTCTTGGCCTTCTTTGCTAATTGCTAATAAGGGTATTGACGAAAGGTGTATTCAAGGATAGAAGCGTTCTTGTGAGATGATCTTTGAAAAAGTGAAACAGACAGAAAGGGATATGTGGGTGGCATGAAAATGCGTACTCGCGTATCAAGCCTGTGTTTGATGACGAGTAACTAGGATGTTACGAGGCTATTTCGCGCAAATTTCGGTTTGCGCACATACAATAGTCTCCTCAATTTGAGAGTTTGATCCTGGCTCAGAACGAACGCTGGCGGCACGCTTAACACATGCAAGTCGGACGATCTGTAGGGGCTTGCTCTTACAGAGAGTGGCGAACGGGTGAGGAACGCGTAGGAATCTACCCCTCGGCGGGGGACAACTCCGGGAAACTGGAGCTAATACCGCATACGCTTGAGAAAGGAAAGGCCGCAAGGTCACCGGGGGAGGAGCCTGCGTCCGATTAGGTTGTTGGTGGGGTAATGGCCTACCAAGCCGATGATCGGTAGCTGGTCTGAGAGGATGGTCAGCCACACTGGGACTGAGACACGGCCCAGACTCCTACGGGAGGCAGCAGTGGGGAATATTGGACAATGGGGGAAACCCTGATCCAGCGATGCCGCGTGAGTGATGAAGGCCCTCGGGTTGTAAAGCTCTTTTGGCAGGGACGATAATGACGGTACCTGCAGAATAAGCCCCGGCTAACTCCGTGCCAGCAGCCGCGGTAAGACGGAGGGGGCTAGCGTTGTTCGGAATTACTGGGCGTAAAGGGCGCGTAGGCGGCTTTGTAAGTTAGGTGTTAAAGACCCGGGCTCAACCTGGGGGGTGCATCTAATACTGTAAGGCTCGAGTGTGAAAGGGGAGAGTGGAATTTCCGGTGTAGAGGTGGAATTCGTAGATATCGGAAGGAACACCAGAGGCGAAGGCGGCTCTCTGGTTCACAACTGACGCTGAGGCGCGAAAGCGTGGGGAGCAAACAGGATTAGATACCCTGGTAGTCCGCACTATAAACGATGTGCACTAGGTG
>JAISRK010000029.1 GCA_031273665.1 Holosporales bacterium | reverse complement strand
GTCCTAAAGCCGGCCCGATAGGTGGCGAGGGATTCGCTTTTCCCGCGGGAACCTGGAGCTTAATGTATCCAGTGACTTTTTTCGCCATACTCTCGTTCCTATTGCCTTAATAGCGTGATTCTCTCTACCACAGCTTCATCATTATGGCAACAGGAGAGCTTTTGGACTCTTTACGCGGTGGGCTATGCGTGTCGTACCGGTTTTCCCAACAAATTTCCACGACGGGGGAGGGGAGAGCAGCTACAGGACATGGACGACTACTTGGGGTTTCTTGTTCCGTTCTCGCAAAAATACCTTTTGGACGGCTGTTGTAATGCTGTGGTGTGCGGGTTTGGGTTTTCTGTCGCCCTTCATGTCGGGTTTTTGCCGCATCGTCGCAAAATATTCTCGGATATCCTCAAAGATGCGCTGTTTTTCAGCGTTTTCTGTCTCTTCAAATAGACCATATGCACTGAATTCCATAGAAGAAGCATGCTTCCCCTTCTGTGAAAAAGTTACGAAAACAATGCCCTCTAAGGCTCCTTTTAAACGTTCTTGTTGCGCTTTCCCTTGTCTAGGAAACAGTACACTGCCATCGACAACCAGTTGCCGAGCTGTGACTTCCTCTACAACATGCGCATTGCCCGCATCAAGCCGGAGTAAAAGACCGTCATGCGGAATGAGCACTTCAGGGATCCCTTGTGCTCGTGCAAAATCAGCATGCTCTAAAAGCTGACGGGCACCACCATGAATAGGCACCACCAGTTCAGGACGCAACCAAGTATAGAGCTTTTTCAGTTCTTCCTTACTGGGGTGGCCAGATACATGGATATCATGGGTCCGCACCGTTAAGCTGCGAATGCCACGTCGAGCGAGCTTGTTTTGCATTTCGGCAATCGCTCGTTCATTTCCTGGGATTTCTCGAGAGGAAAAAATGACGATATCCTCTGCTTTCAAGCTGACACTTGGGTGGCTATTCTCGGAGATGCGGCTGAGAGCAGAACGTCCTTCTCCTTGACTGCCGGTACAAATGTAGAGCACTTTCTCCGCGCGCAATGTGCGAGCGTCCTTTTCTTCAATAAAGGCGGGGGTATTCTTTAAGTACCCAGAAGCACGGGCGACACGTTCAATACGTTTTAAGCTTCGTCCTATGAGAAGGGGCTTGCGCCCACAAGCTGCCGCAGCGAGAGCACAACTCTCCAAACGGGCGATGTTAGAGGCAAAGCAGGTGATAATAATAGTCTGTTTGGGATATTGCGCCACAAGCTGTTTTAACTGCTTACGCACGTAGCTTTCTGAGGCTCCAGCGGTATCTGTAAAGACGTTCGTGGAATCACAAACAAGGGCACGTACACCGGTATCTCCTAAAGACTTGAGCGTTGCGATATCCGTTTCGGCCCCCACCGGAGGGGTTGGATCCAAACGCCAATCACCCGTATGTACGACCATCCCTTTAGGGGTTTTAATGGCAATAATGCTCGCTTCGGGAATAGAATGCGTTACAGGAATCAACTGAATCTCAAATACACCGAGCTTTACGCTGGCGTTATAGGCAATTTCGATAAGTGGTACTTCGTCAATAAAGTCGAATTCCTCGAGCTTTTCGCGAATCAAATGTGCGGCGAAAGTCGTTGCATAGATAGGACAGCGCAAGTGTGGCCATATATAAGGAATGCCCCCAAGATGATCTTCATGAGCGTGCGTAATAATCAGGCCTTTTAAATGTTGACGTTGGGGGACGATATAACTCGGATCTGGAAGGAGCACCTCTTGCCATGGCAATCGGCCGAATCCCATTCCCAGATCGATAGCGATCCATTGATTGCCGTAAGAGTACAGATTGAAATTCATGCCAATGTCGTTTGTTCCTCCCAGGGGGAGGAAGTACAGTCCCTCTTCTAACGCTTTATTTAACGCCATACGTTGCATCTTCCATTTCTACTGTGCTTCTCCAGAAGCAACAGCTCTTGTTCTTCCATCGGCGAAACGTAAAATCAACCGCCCCTCTTGATCGAGTCGTTCAAAAATGCCGTGCATCTGCTCCTGACCAACGCGGACAGAGAGAGACCGTCCTATTTCCTGTGAGCAATTTTGCCATTCAGTGAGGATAGCAGAAAATCCTTGCTTTTCCCACACATCAAATACGGCCTTGAGTGCAGACAAAAGAGCTGTGGTATATTCTTCTACAGTGACAGGATAAGGGGTCCATGCATTGAGATGGGTCGTTTTCCGCGTATGAGAGGGCAAGGTTGGAGCAGAGACAATATTGACGCCTATGCCAATGAGCGCCGTTTCACGGGGACCTGTTTCGATAAGAGCTCCGGCTAATTTCATCCCCGCTATCAGCACATCGTTAGGCCATTTTAAGGAGATGGAGGTGGAAGCAACAAACGATCGCACGGAACGGTATATGGCACAGGCGACCAACAATGGAAGATGGGTGATAGGAAAGTGCGATGGCCTTTTTGTGACATAAGTGGCGAAGAAGTTGCCTCGTTCTCCCAACCATGTCCGTCCGGGACAGCGGCCTCGTCCTTGTGTTTGCTGCTGTGCCGTTATTAAACACGGTAACGGCAACGTACCAGCTTCCAGCCGGCGCAAGGCTTCGTTGTTTGTACTATCAATCGTCTCAAGTGCGATAACCGTTTCTTCTGAAAAAATAAATGCTCCTCTCATGGCGTCAACTGCCTGTATATCGCTCATATTCCCGAGAGATGGAATGTAAACGAATGCATTCGATTTTCCTAGGCTACCCAATAACTATGTGGAGTCAATCCGAAACGGCTGGGGTATTGAACATTAAACCATGGGCTGCCTTTATCCCATGCAACATGCTGATAAATCAGGAAAAATACTGCTCAGCCTTTTGTTGTATTTCACTTTTCAGATTTCATCCTACGATGACAGTTGGCGTTTTTAAAATCATCAGTTAGTACGATCGCGACCATAGCCGGGAATACTCGGTGTTTTCGTGGCCATACTTTTTGCGGGCCGGCCAGGCATTGTTGCGGTGTACATCAGAGCACTGTTTGGTGTCCCCAGTTTAGTCATTATCCAATTCTTTTGGGTATGCGAATATAGAAATTTCGGCAGCCCACATTGCATACGGGCAGTATTTCTCAATGGATATTTTATAACTCAAATCTTTAGTTATCTCATCTAGTAATGGTTTAGTTTCAAAAAATTCCTGAGGACTGTGATAAATGGAAAGGCTCAGTACTGGACGATGCATTTTTATAGTCTCCGTCATTCCTTTTAGCGCCTCGACCATCGCGCCTTCCAAATCACCTTTGATAAATCCTACTCGCAATTTATTGGCAGAGACAAAAGAGTCAAGATCCGTCAATTGCGCTTCACTAGTTCCACGAAAAGCGATAGAAGAAGATGGAGAGCCAAGATCATCTATCAATATTTTGTGCCGATGATCTGATAATCCCATTGGGCAAAATTTATATTTATCTGGAGAAATATTGTTCATATGCATAACTTTTTCATAACGCATCCGAACTCTTTCCGATATATCAAAAGAATATACACAGCGCGGAGCGTAGTACTTTAAATATACCAGTGCAGTATCCCCAATGTACGATCCTCCATCTATAAAGTCTTTGCCTGAAATATATTGTTTTATCTTATCATTCTTGCCTTTTAACCCCGTGTGATACGTGAAGGCTTCACAAGTGCGCTCGTCTTCATCCAATACAAAATCCGTGCGGTATTGTGGCAAATTCATCTTGTATATTTTTTGTGATTCCAATTCCTCTGGCCTATGAAAAGCATCGATATATTTTCTGCGGACCATATAGTTTCCCAGCCAATTTTTTGGAAGAATCGCAGTTTGTTGGAAAAGTGAATCTATCAACGCAAGAGATTTTTCGTCTAAATTGCGCTGCAAATCTGCAACTATTTTTGGCATATTGTGGGTGAGCATGTAAGAAAGCCAAGCACCCCCCCCCCCCGTGTCAAGAAAACTTCCTACCGGAGTAAAGTCCATCAAGTCTGTAACTAAGTTCAGGTCTAAATTCAATAGTCGCCTGATCTTATGTCGCAACCGACGACTAGGCAGGAAGAGACATATGAAGTTCACGAACTTTCTTTTCATTATTCTCCACCACTTTTATAACCGTAAACCAGCCCAAACGGGACATAGATAGCACTTCCTATCTTCGCAAACAACCCGAAATGTACGTTTTGGAATTTTACGATTAGTTGCTCCGTCCTCATCGGCGTATGCTGAATTTGAACTTCTGATTCCCCCGTTTAATAGTGAACTGCCAGACGGGATGAGCTGTTTTTAAAGCCTCTTGGACATTACTAACAGAAGAGATCTTTTTGTCATTAATTTTGAGTAGAATATCTCCTGGAGCAAGGTCAATAGTGGACTCTTTCTCGATAGAAAAGACGACAACCCCTTCTGAATCTACAATAGCCGCCGATAACTCAGCCATAACCGCTGGGTTAATATTACATATGGTAACAGCGTTCAAAGGGTGCGGTCCCTTGAGGGTCGTTAATTTGCGGGGAGGAATATCCGCTGGAGCCGTGAGTGTAACGTTCAGTTCTATCTGTTTCCCCTTACGGTGAATACGCAAGCGTATAGTATCTCCGACACTCTTTGTGCCAATGCGGAATATTAACGCCTGTTCGTCTTCAATAATGCGTTCATCGATATGTGTTACGACGTCTCCTATTTGGAGTCCCGCTTTTTCCGCTGGACTCCCTTTTAAGATGGCGACGATCTGCGTGCCTTGTGCCCGCGTCATACCGAGCGCATCCGCCACTTCTTGGGGAACAGGGGCATGTTTAACACCTAACCATGGACGAATCACCTTTCCTCCTTGATCAGCGACAGAAATGACTTGACGAATAAGATCGGCGGGAATGGCAAATCCAAGACCTTGAGATCCTCCTGAAGCCGATAGAATGAAAGTGTTCACTCCAACCAGTTTTCCATCAAGGCTGATCAGCGCTCCGCCGGAATTACCGCGATTAATGGCGGCATCCGTCTGAATGTAATACCGATACCGGCCTTCTCCCACGTGTGTTCGCGCCAAAGCGGAGATAATCCCAAGTGTAACCGATTGTCCCAATCCGAACGGGTTACCGATGGCAAGGACCAAGTCGCCTACTTCCAACGTATCGATACTTCTTAGGTCTAAATACGGAAAGGGGCCCTTTGCGTTTTGTATTTTTAGCAGCGCTAGATCTGTTTTACTGTCATCGACAACAATTTTTGCCTCAACTTCTCTTCCATCGTGCAAGACAAGACGGATCTCTGATGAATTTTCTACGATGTGGTGATTGGTGACGACTAATCCGTCGGCGCGGACAATGACGCCGGATCCCAGCGCATTCTGAATGCGCTCCACAGGCATCACCCCCGAGAATGGGCCAAAGAGACTACCGAAAAGGGGATCTGCCAAAACAGACCCTACTTCCCGCACCTTACGTTTAGTATAAATATTAACAACAGCGGGAGAGGATTTTTTTACGACAGGGCTGAAAGATTGCGCAATTCCCAGCTGTGTCTGCGGCACCTGAATGGATCCCGCGTCTTCTGCTTGTATGGCCCTCGAAAGGATAAGCGAAAGGCATAATACCGTTGTAGATGCAATCTTAGATAAATGCGTACGCATACTGACTCCTCTCTCAAAAAAAACATAATTCTAACATATCTAACACAGTAAATATGAACGGTGAAGTCCCGAAGGTGCCGTGTTCCTACATGTTCGTTTATAGATATTTTGTTATCTTTTTTTATCTCCGCCATCGGCAGCCCATCCTCTTTTTAATTCAGGACATCGTCTTTCTGAGGCACACCGCTTGGAAAAGTGAAGCTGAGCTGCTGCACTACAGTTCCCGGAAAAAGGGAGGTGCATTTTTTCTGCAAAAAGAGAACTCTCGTTTTAAAAACGACATCAATTCCTCATCGCCGAATGAAAGTCGGGAGGCCTATTGCTCTATGTTGTAGCTGCAAGCTTCAAACGAAAGTCTATATAACTCGAGGTCTATAGAAAATGTCCTTTGAAGAGTCGTTTAGCTCCACCTATTTTTTGACCTTCTAGAGAATTACTTTCTTCATATTGATTGCAAGAAATCGTTATATGCGCGCTTTATCTTCTCGTGTTCATGGGCCCACTTTTCGGGCAAAATGCGGTACTGCCCAACCTCGGCGCTTGTTATTTTCGACAATGGCTAGTTCATAGCGTTTACCGTAAAAGTAAAAAATGCACAGAGGGACAGCGTAAATGAATTTTCTCATCGTTTCGTGAATCCCAACTGAACAATGAATCGTGGAATTAGGAGTGTCATTATTTTGCAAAAATAAAAGTATACAAAATAATTAGCAATTACTGCGGGTGACTTTCATTTTCGAACGCACCACTGCTAAAAACCACTCTATTCTCAGCAGTAGATCAATGTATTACGGGGAAAATCTTGACTTTATCGTGATTTTATGATTATTTGTGCTCCTTAGACAAGAACATCCGCTGACGCTCAGCAGAAGGGGGAGAGTGATGACCATCAGATATAAAAAAGTTTTTATATTTACTGCTCTTGTAATTTTAACTCTTTCGCTTCACGCAATGACCTCGGAAGTCAGCATTGAGTTGCTGGCGGAAAAATTGCAAATGGAAAAAGGTACGCTCGCCACCCGTCTGCAATCGAACGAATATTCCTTGGTTCCGTTAATAAATCAAAGAGAGCATCGGGAACTCTGGAGTGCAATTTTATCTCCGGATAAGTTTGAATATATGCAGTATTACGCAACCGGTAAAAAGAGAACGGAACAAGAAATGGATAAGGCCTTCTACGATCGGTTGAGAAGAATGTGGGAAATAGATGGATTGCCCGAAATGCTGTCGTTTATTTCTGTCTACAAAGGAAGTCCT
>JAISRK010000018.1 GCA_031273665.1 Holosporales bacterium | reverse complement strand
CAATCGAGATCTTCTTTTATCGAGACTTTGACAAGCCATCTCTTACTCTCTGGAAATGGCTATGTAGAGACGACATACGGTCCCCAAGAGACCCCCGTAGCGCTGTTTACACTTCGACCCGATCGGGTCAGCATCACAACCTCGGCGTCTAAAGAAATAGCTTACACTTACGAAGTAAATGGTCAGCGGCTAGAGCTTCCTTCAACAGGAGCAACCGGCGAAATGACCAAAGCACAGGCGCTGCTATTGCATTTAAAATTGTTCAATCCGTTGGATGATTGGTACGGCATGAGTCCCCTTGAAGCGGCCGCACGATCGATTGATCAGCATAACGCGGTTTCCGGTCATAATCTGGCATTGTTGCAGAACGGCGGGCGGCCATCGGGATGCCTGATTGTAAAGACTCCTCATGGCGTCTTGACAGAAGATCAGCGGACGGCCTTGCGCACACAGGTACGAGAAAATTACGCGGGCAAAACAAATGCTGGGAAAATACTAGTTTTAGAGGGAGACTTCGAGTGGAAAGAAATGGGGCTTTCGCTCAAGGAACTGGATTTTATATCCGGTAAAAAGCTTTCTGCACGCGAGATTTCTCAGGCGTTTGGCGTACCGCCTATGTTTGTTGGAGTTCCGGGTGATGCAACGTTTTCGAACTATAAGGAAGCACGCTTTCACCTGTGGGAAGACACTATTTTACCGATATTGGATATGATTGTAGCAGAACTTAATGGTTGGCTGGCGCCGAAATTCGGACAGGACATCAGTATCGAGTATAACCCCGATACGATTCCTGCCTTGGCGATCCGTCGAGAGGCGATTTGGGCACGTGTAGCACAAGCAACATTTCTGACATGCAATGAACAGCGCGCAGCACTTGGATATCCCCCGCTTCCAGACGGGGACGTGTTACGCGCATAACTCTTTTTTCAAAACAATCCAACAAGGAACACATTATGAAAGAGCCTACTTTGCGCAGGATTCCTGCGCCTTTAAAACTGAAAACCTGTTCTCAAACAGGGGAATTTCAGGGATACGCTAGCGTCTTTAATGTTGTTGACAGAGATGGAGACATTTTTGTACGAGGGGCATTCGAAAAATCCCTAAGGCGTCAAGTAGAAGGCGGTAAAATGCCGAAACTACTCTGGCAACACGATGCGACACAACCGATCGGCGTTTGGCAAGAAATTCGCGAGGATGCCTATGGCTTATTCGTCAAAGGAAAAATTCTACTCGACATCGAGAAGGGCCGCGAAGCTTACGCATTGCTAAAAAACGGAGCCTTGGAAGGACTATCCATTGGGTTTTACCCAAAGAAAAGCCGACCAGCTCCCCATCAAAAAGCCAAGCGTCTCCTCGAAGAGGTTTCTTTGGTAGAAATCTCACTTGTTACGTTTGCGGCCAATCCACTTGCGGGTGTTACAGATTGTAAAAACGCGCCAATAGCACGCGAAGACCCGCTAGTGATTGTTGCTTTGCGCCGTTTGACGCAATTTTTACAACTTTTTTTTAACTAAAGGAATATCACATGACTCAAGACCTTCGATCGACAATCGATGCGCTCTACGACGCTTTTGCCCATTTCAAGGCAGCCAATGATGAGCGCTTAACGACATTGGAACGCGCGCAAAACGTAGATCCGCTAACGGAAGAAAAGCTGGAGCGTATTAATACGCAGATAGATAAAGCTGAAGAGACTTTACGGCGAGCCAATGCTTTCAAAAAGTATCTCTCGACACCTCTGGAGCGGAATGCCGAGGATGCGGAACACAAAGAACTGTTTTTGGACTACATTCGCAAAGGAATCGACGGCCCTCTATTTGCTTTCGAGAAAAAAGCGTTGAGTGCGACGAGTGGAAAGGATGGCGGATTTTTGATCCCTGCCCCATCGATTGATCGCGTCTTTGCAATTCTGAGTGCGCATTCTCCTATGCGACAAGTGGCGCGTAGCGAGCGGATTTCTACTGACGCCGTTGATATTCTTGTCGACAAAGACTTGCCGGACGCCAGTTGGGCAGCAGAAACAGAAGAGCGCGCAGAAACCAATACAAAAGACATCGCGCAAATCCGTATTCCAGTGCACGAACTGTATGCCAAACCACGCGCAACGCAAAAATTACTGGATGACGCACAAATCGATTTGGAGTCGTGGTTAATTTCCCGAATCTCCGAAAAAATGGCGGCTCTTGAGAACTCCGCGTTTATAGTAGGAGACGGCGAAGGCAAGCCAAAAGGCTTCTTGAGCTACGACATGACCGAAAAAGACGCTTGGGAATGGGGGAAAATTGAGCACGTTAAAAGCGGTGCGAACGGTGCTTTCCCCGAACGAATTCCGGCAGATTTTGTGATAAATCTGATGCATGCGCTGAAGAGCCAATATTTGTCGAGCGCTGTGTGGATGATGCCGCGTTCAACACTAGCAGAAGTACGCAAGCTAAAGGATCCCACAACAGGACATTATCTCTGGCAGCCATCTTTGGATAAAACGCCAACGACTCTGCTAGGATACCCGATTTTTATCGCAGACGATATGCCAGATCTAGTGAACAGAACGGCGAGTTCCTCTATAGCGTTTGGTAATTTTGAAGAAGCCTATCAAATTGTCGATCGTCAAGAGTTACGCGTCTTGCGCGATCCATATAGTGCTAAGCCCTACGTCGAATTTTATACAACACGCCGAGTAGGAGGAGCCGTTGTAAACTTTGAGGCGATTAAAGTAGGACGCTTTGAGGAGTAAAGACGGACAGCGTCGTATGGGTGACGAGAACGAGGGGACCTGGTGTGATCACAAGGGCCCCACCCTTCTCTATTTATCTACAGTAAAGTCGTTTTTGCTAGGGCCCATGATGCGATGTACGACGGCTGCGTTCGAGTTTTTCAGATAGTTGATCGCAGCTTTCTCTAAGACATTTGTGTGGGAAATATCCAAATATTTGACAGACTCTGGAATAAAACATAAGTGACTGTCACACAGAAGCTGATGCGCTAAGTTCAGTTTTTCAATGGGGAGTTTTTGAATGGCTTCAAAAAAAACGACCCAATTTTCTGGACATGCAAAGCTGCTCCGATCGACGTGTTCCAGCGATAGCTCCACCAAATTGGGGTACCTTGAAAGAGACTTCCAACTACTGACACTAATTGTGCCATAGACATCGAGACGCCGTATTGAAGGGTCCTCGACCGTCACATCCAGCAA
Organism: Holosporales bacterium; assembly: GCA_031273665.1. GTDB lineage: Bacteria > Pseudomonadota > Alphaproteobacteria > UBA3830 > JAIRMZ01 > JAITIJ01. The sequence goes on along the minus strand of JAISRK010000018.1, from coordinate 3,607 downwards.
GTCTATTTGGCTTTGGTGTCCTTGTGTATCGTAAGCTATTGCATGATCACTTGTGGGAATGCCACAGCCCATCGCTCCCATCGCCGCAGTATTCAGGTAACACATCAGTACAGCAGAAAGTACTCTTTTCATAAAATCCAATGCATCACAATTGTAAGTGTGAAGTCAAGTTTGCAGTCAATATCTTGTTAAGGGACGCCATCTACACTGGTATCAAACAATACCAGATGAGGATGATATATTGCTATGAAGGCAATAACAGCAGTCGTTTTGCTCGCAGCAACGACGGGTTCTTTAACGGAAGGCATATCGCCATGCGAAGAAGAGAGTCCTCCGATCGCAGCATCTCAAGGGGTTCTTTCCGTCTCCAAAAAGTGGTGGCTCGAATCTATGGAAAGCAGGGAGCTAGCATACTTTGATTATGTAGATGCGTCAGGAAAACCCAGAATTCTCATCGTTGGGTCGGGAAGAGGATCCATTTCAAGGCAAAAAAATTATGCGCTATCCATGTATGGAAGTGCTGCTCCTTTTCTGCTTCTTGTCAATATTGATAAAAATGCTGGAGCCGACATTCTTTGCGATATCAGGCGACTAAGTGACTGTTTGTCAGAAGAGGAGTACGACGTCGTCATTTTCGAGCATGTGACGACCAGTGTTGCCTTTAGCAGAGCGGCTATCAGAAGGGCGCTTACGTGTTTAAAACCAGGTGGGGTCCTTGTCTCTTCTGGCGTTCCTGCGTGTCATCCTTTGTATTCGGTAGAAGAGAGAGCGAAACTAGCTAAAGCATCAAACAACTCTTGTAAAACACGCGTAAATCTCGGCGAATGGTCCTTGTTTTACGAAAACGATGATAAATGCGACGACTTTCTTTTTCGCAATACTCGTGATCAGGGTTCTAAGGACCATGATCAAACGACAGAGCAGAAGATTCAAATGCTTACCGAGCACAAAGAGACCCTTATTCATGAGTATTTTCAGGATAGAAGAATAGACACGGTACAGTTCCAGACCACATCAGAATTTCAAGAGAAATTCGCACTGTGGCCGCGGAACGCTCTCTCGAACGTGGAAATTATGATCATACTGAAAAGGAATGGCATCTCTGAGCCACATTTGGATGTTCTAAACGCTCTATGGACACCAGACGTCAGCGAAGACATTGAGGAACAGAGATAAGGGATACGTCCACGTATTTCTAAAAAATTGTCGTTGCGCACTCGTTGTCGGAAGTGCTGGTAAAAAAATAGCTTTCGGAGGATTGCATCGTTTCTTCTATCGCATTGTTTTAAAACGAAAATCTTTGTGGAAATTGTCCTTTTCGCGTAAATAGCCCATAGTGTGGTTATTGAGCAACAGTATGTGATTTAAATATCACTTTTTCTGTGAAAGACATATGTCTCGAACAAACCGTCTCTCGATAAAAGCACATTCCCCTCCCCTACAAGAGATCAAAAAATTGTCGTAACGAGCATTCTTCTTAAGAGATGAACAACTCTCTCTTGGAGAGACCAGTTGAACAGATGCTTCCGAGAAAATGAATCGACTCTTTCTCAGGACACTGTGAGTAGAGCTCATTTCGAGGGGGAATTTTCTCTTTTTGATTTTATCGTAACAACGACATCACTACTTTAATCTTTGTGGGAGTAACCCTATGCCTTTAACCATTTTACATCAACCGGACACGCCCCTTATCTCTTTAGAAGAGGCAAAAGCGTACCTCAGACTGGAAAGTAATAGCGAAGATGCGCTGATTATACGCTTAATCGCGGCGAGTACAGAAAGTCTAGAAGCCATTACGGGCCGGTCTTTTCTGCAAAAGACCTATCAGTACACAACGCCCCTACGGCTCTTTGATGGAGAGCAAGAAGAAACACCGCTCCCTACAGCGTCCGTCGTCCGGATTCCATTGCCACGCCCACCCGTTCAACAAGTGACAGCGGTCGTGCTGAAAATGGGTCACCAAGAGCATGAGATTCCTGCGGAACACTATAGCGTCATTGCCCATCATGGACCGGCACAACTAACGGTCACACTCCCGCCGCTAGCTTCTTGTAAGGAACCATGCATGTTGAAAGTGTCCTTCACCGCGGGGTTTGGCGAGACCCCTCAAAGCGTTCCAGAAGCATTATGCCTGGCCACGTTAATGCTAATCGCAGACGCTTACGAAAAGCGCGATGGATTTTCTGCACAAGCCGGTTTACCACAGGGAGTTCTCGCGCTGATTCAGCCCTATCGTTTATTGAATTTGTTGTGAGGATTTATGTCAGGCACTATTCCAGAAGGATTTCTCAACAGATTGTCAGATCAAATTGAGATTCAAGCCGGCCAATATACTATTTCCGAATACGGACAAGAGGTTATCCGGTGGCAAACGTGGCGCCATGTGTGGGCGTATTTGCGGACAGTTTCGACGCAAGTTCCTCCGCGCTTGTCGTGGAGACCATCTGCATATCGCGTCGTCGTCCGCGGCGACGCGCAATTTCCACACTTTTTTCGCGTTATGTGGAAAAACACCGTTTTCGTGCCTACTTCGTACTTACGAAAGCACCCCAAGAATCGCTGGATCGAATTCTCGATGATTGAAACAAAGTAAAGAGACCGTATGCTCCATTTATCAACATTTGACTTAGAAAAATCGCTTCTTCACGCATTGTATCAGAAAGGCACATTGCGAGAGCGTTTGCCGATCCTGCGTATTGGCAGTCCATTAAGTTACCTGGAGGAGCCCCATTTGTGGGTGGAGGTGACAAAAGCACAAGTTGTTGGACTCAATCGCGTCCATGCAGAAGGAGAAGTCGGCGTTTCCATACCGTTGCTCAAAGGAAATGAAGCGATGTCTGTTATAGAGACGGTTCGAGACGTTTTAAAATGCCCGCTACCTTTGCTCCAAGGCCAGCAGCAAATAGGAGAAGCGTACCTTACGGAAAAGTCCCTTCACCGCACGCTCAAAAAAGAAGCCAATTTGACAATAATCACCTTCGATGCATTTTTACGACTAGAACATATTTTTAAAGATATATGAACGAAGAAACCTCACCTGAAGAAGAGAACAAAGAATTTTCAGAAACCTCTATCGAAACGCTAGAAGAATACTTTGAAATGAGCGCACGTGCGCGCTTTATGCAGCTTCCGCGTTGGATGGAGTAAGGAAGGCAGTGGGTTCTTTACTCTTGTGATCATTCGCCTTGTTCGGTGGGTTTCAGCAGCCCATTAACACTATCTTAAAGAAGGATAAACTCTATGCATGACACCGAACTCATCTTAAGCATCGCAGGGTTTCCGCCCTATAGCGGACGCGGATGTTTTCAACAATTGATGCCCATACAAGAAGCGATGTTCCGTCGCACCATTAATGGTGCTTTGACCTACATTAACGTAGAGGAACACCAGAAATACCGGAGTGTTATTCGTGGGCGCGATGTATCTTCACCAGCGTTTGATACATTTTGGGTGGGAACACAGATGACTGTTGGATGTATTCACAGGTTGTGGCAGCGTCTTAACAAAGGCGAAACGCAGCTAACCTTGATACGCCCACCAGTAGAGCATTCCATATGCGTTGTGGATCGGGCAGGACACGCCGTTCCTTTTTCAGCAGAAGGATCGG
>JAISRK010000066.1 GCA_031273665.1 Holosporales bacterium | reverse complement strand
CACAACCGCCGTTTTAATGGGACGAGAACCTTAGTTTTCAAAACGGGTGAGGAAAAATCCTGTACAATCGCGGACACAGGAGAAGAGTTCGAAAAAACATCCTCTTAGGCCGCACGCATCGCTTCTTCAAGCTTTTCGAGGGCTTTTTCTTCATCGATTTTTTCGATCGCCGCATATTCTCGCATCAAGCGATCGAGCGCTACCTGGTAGATCTGGCGTTCACTATAAGACTGTTCGGCTTGAGCCGTGGAACGGTGAAGGTCTCGCACCACTTGCGCAATAGAAAGAGGATCTCCTGAGTTGATTTTTGTTTCGTACTCCTGCGCGCGTCGGCTCCACATCATACGGCGCGTGCGGGATGGCGTTTTTAAAGTCTTGATCGCCTCATTCATTTTCTCTCGAGACGAGAGCGGACGGAGTCCAGATGACTCAATGCGATTAACAGGTAAACGCAACGTCAGCTTGTCTTTTGCAAAAGCGACCATGACAACATGGATTTTTACCCCCGCAATCGTTTGCTGTTCAAAACCCATTACACGCCCAACACCATGCGCTGGATAAACCACGAGATCTCCTTCTTCAAGCATGGTATGCGTCATCGTTCTGCTCCCTTTACCCTTACATAGGGACATATGGTGTAATTGCAACAATTCAACGAGTTTTTTTGTAGCACATTCATAATTTTTTTTCTAGATGCCGCGTAGCAGAGGAGTATTGCACCTTTCACACTACTCTTTAGTGCGCTATTTTAGGGCAAGCACACCAGGAAGTTCTATTCCTTCTAAAAACTCTAAGAAGGCGCCACCAGAAGTAGAAACATAGGTAAAATGGGCGAAGTCCATATTTGCGGCATTAAGGGCCGCAACACTGTCGCCCCCTCCGATAACAGAAAGTATTTTGCGGCGCTGCGTTTCAGCGGCGATGGCCTGCATCACTTCATGTGTCGCCTTATGAAACGGAGGCTCTTCAAAGCGTCCCAATGGACCATTCCATAAAATAGTCCGCGCACGTGCGATTTCCTGGACTATCCGCTGGATTGCGACCGGACCAATATCCGAACAACACATTTCTGGATCAATATCGCAAGCGGCGCATACACGCGGAACGCCTGCTGCCGTGCGTACCACCACATCAATAGGTAAAATCAACCGACAGGATCCCCGTGCTGCTTTTTCCAAGAACGTCCGAGCTTGCGGAAGCATAGAGTCTTCACACAAAGATTGACCGATGGCACACCCCTGCGCAGCGAGTAATGTATTTGCGAGTCCCCCTCCAACCGCTAGAACGGATACCTTCTCTAACAGATATTGTAACACACTAAATTTCGTAGATATCTTGTTGCCCCCTACGATTGCAAGAGCCGGTAGATCTGGGCGCTCTGTAAGACGTTGTAGCACCTCTAACTCGCGCTGGAACAACAGCCCTGCAGTATGAGGTAAAAAGGAGGGAACACCCACAATCGACGCGTGCGGACGATGCGATGCAGAAAACGCCTCGTTAACATAAAAATCGCCCCATCGTGCTAGGTGCTGAGCGAATGCTGAATCGTTGGCTTCTTCTCCGTCATAAAATCGCAGGTTTTCCAGTAAAACATACACGGATTCCAGCCTATCCTTAGGCATTTGCATAAGATCCGGAACAAAAGCAACAGGAGCACGCAAAAAATGCTCTAATACAGGAATCAATGCCTGGAGGGAAAGCTGCGTTTCTTTACCTTTTGGCCGACCGAGATGAGCCATCAAAATACACGTATTTCCTCTTTGGTGGAGTACTTCAAGCGTTGGAACAATAAGACGTATACGCGTATCGTCTACCACTTGGCCTTTGTCCATTGGCACATTCAAGTCCACACGCGCAAGAACGCGCTTGTTCCTGGGAAATGCGGCATGGATCATGATCCCCCTCCTTTGGTTAAGTGCGCGGTAGCAGCGTATCGCATTATTGACCCCAATAAAGGACAACAGCATAATGGACGCAAGCGTCAGTATATGACAAGAAGGCGTTACGCAACGCTAGAAAATCCTTATGTAAACGCTGTGCTATTAAGGCAATATTTAAGAGTGGTTAATCAATAGCTCTGTATATTTTATGTTTTAAGAGGGAGCTGTGATGAAAATCCGATGGAGTTTATGCGTATCATGCAGCGTTTTGTTGGGATGCGCAGAGGACCCGTTCTCTGATGATCCGATCAAAGATCCCTCGTATCCTAATCTCAGTCATATCAAGATCCCAGACAGTACGGCACAGCCTCACAGCGTATTTAATTCCGTCACGTCAATAGAACAAAATATTGACGCCTCTCGTCAAAAAGAAATAGCGTTACACAAGCGGTTGTGGAAAACAGCGAAGGAACCAGTGCTCGAACGAGCCTCTATAGAAAAAAGCGCTACATCGCAGAAGTGACACATCAATCGCCAATCAGTACACCCGGAGGAAAGAGAAGCTGTTGTTTAAAAAAGGACAACTTAATAAAAGAGGTTCTCCCTCGGCGGCCCCATTGACTATCTCCGAACATTACTTAAAGAAATTCTGCAATTTTTCTTCAAATCCGCGCTGTTGTTGCATCTTTTTGAGTTTCTTGTGGGCATCCAACATTTTTTCGTAGTGTTTAAGTAGTTTATTAACGTCTTGTACGCTACACCCAGATCCTTTAGCAATCCGGCGGCATCGAGAGCCGTTAATCAGTCTATAATGGCGACGTTCTTTGGGCGTCATAGAGGAGATAATCGCGAGTTGATGCGTAATCGTATGATCCGCTATGCCTTGTTTTTTAACAGCGTCTTCAAATGCGCTTGCCCCTGGCAACATCTTTAAAACGCTTGAAATTCCCCCCATTTTACGCACTTGCTTCAGCTGCTGCGCAAGATCATCCAATGTAAAAATGCCTTGGCGTAGGCGCGCCATAGTGGCGTCTGCCTCTTCTTTTTCTAACGTCTCGGCGGCTTTTTCAACAAGAGAGACGATATCGCCCATTCCCAATAAGCGACCGACAACGCGTCGTGCCTCAAAGATCTCGATATCGTCCAAATGCTCTCCGATGCCTAAGGCGCGAATCGGGCATCCAGTTTCAACGCGCATCGATAACGCAACCCCTCCACGGCTTTCACTGTCGGCACGGGTCAGTACAATCCCTGTCAGAGGGAGGCGTTCAGAAAACGAGCGTGCAATATGCAGGGCATCTTGACCGGTCATCATATCTGCTACCAGCAGCACTTCCTCTGGTTGGACGCGCGCTACCAGAATCTCAAGCTCTTGCATCAGTTCATCGTCTGTATGCAGGCGTCCTGCGGTATCCAAAACCAACACATCCGCGCGTTTTTCTGCAAAAACGTTCAGCGCTCTTTCTACAATCGCAAGCGGTGTTTCAGTCGCTGTCGCCGGCACAAAAGAGGCCTTTTCCACGCTCTGAGTCAACAAAGAAAGCTGCTCGATAGCCGCAGGCCGATAAACATCCGTTGACGCCACCACGGCGCACTTTTCTGATTTTTTAGTCAAAAGATGTGCAATTTTTGCTACAGAAGTCGTTTTACCAGAACCTTGCAGCCCCACAAGCATCACTTTAAGTGGCGTTTTAACAACCGAGAGAGGTGGGGGCGGTGTTTCGCCTTCCAGGACTTCCAGAAGATGATCGTGAACTATCTTTATGATCATCTGATCGGGCGTTATGCTACGTATCACCGCCTGCCCTAAAGCTTTACGGCGGACATCTTCGATAAAACTCTTTGTTACTTCTAGCGCCACATCTGCTTCCAGCAGCGCGGTACGTATATCCCGAAGAACCTCCTCTAGATCTGACGCCCGGATGACGCCGAGTTTTCGCAAGCGAGAAAATGTCTCAGAGAGACGATTTGTAAGTGCTTCGAACATGGTTTTTCCCGTATTTTCCTCTATAGTAGGAAATATGCATGGGCAAGTCACCGTTCTCGTTGTTGATGATGATCCGCAACTCCGTGAGCTGTTAAAGGAATTTCTCAAACGTAACGGATTTATTGTGTATTTAGCGGACAACGTCGATACAGCGCAAAGCCTGCTTGAGAGGGAGGTCTTTTCCGCTATCGTCTTAGATATCATGCTGCCTGGGAAAACGGGGATAGAGTGGACACGCGAGATCAAAGAGCAAGGGATCGCAACGCCCGTTCTATTACTCACGGCACGCGCTCTTCCGCAAGAACGTGTTTCTGGGCTAGAAGCGGGAGCAGATGACTATTTATCAAAACCATTTGAACCTCAGGAACTGCTACTGCGATTACGTAATCTTATCGCCAGAACACCACCTAAACTGCCTTCTTATGTTGTAACACTAGGGCCTCGTACAATAGATTTGCGCACAGGACGCATACTTTTTGGCACGCAGGAATCTTTTCTTTCGTCCACAGAACTGGCGCTTTTACGCTCTTTTGTTGCACGGACAGGAGAACCTTTATCCAGAGAGACACTCTGCAAGCTCTCCGGAGGCTGCATTAGTGAGCGGTCTGTAGATGTGCAAATCGCGCGGTTACGTCAGAAAATAGAGGAAGATTCAAGCTGTCCTCGTTTTATTCAGACGGTGCGTCACAAGGGATATGTTCTGTGGGCAAGTGAGAGCGTGTAAGGGATTTTAAGCCCGCATGCACCGTGCTCATTGACAGAACTCAAGAAAATATAGAAGATGATACCGCGAAAGGTTGAGTAAAGGGAACGAGAATGGCGCGAGTATGTTCTGCTACAGGAAAGCGGGTGCTGGCGGGCAATAATGTCAGTCATGCAAACAACAAGTTGCGTCGGCGCTTTCTTCCTAATCTACAGTATGCTTCTTTTTTGAGTGAGACGTTGGGCGTGCGTGTTCACTGTCGATTGACCGCATATGCTGTACGTACGATTGAGAAAAAAGGCGGTCTTGATGCTTTTCTAACAGCGGCTTCTCCTAAGAGCATAAGCGCAGACTTATTAAAGGTGAAAAAAGCAATTTTAAAGCGTACACGTACGATAAAAACCGCTTAAATTTCTCGGAAGTACAGAGGGTTAAAAAAACATGGCAAGGAGGTGTCCCGTTTCAAAGGGGTATAGGTGGAAAGAGAGAAAACAACTGCAATAACACCCAGCAGACCTCCCAAAAAGTTGGTTGCGTCCGGAGAACATCGCGTTAATTCAGCCATTACCGCACAGAGTGTTCGGCTTGTAGGGGAGGATGGGTCCGTGTTGGGGGTTGTGAGCCGTCGAGAAGCCCTTGACCAGGCGAGCGCTGCGGGTCTTGATCTTGTAGAAATCTCTCCGACCGCGACACCTCCTGTCTGCAAAATCTTGGACTATGGAAAGTTCCGTTATGCTATACAAAAACGCCGTGCTGAGGCGAAAAAAAAGCAACATGTTGTTGACGTCAAAGAAGTAAAATTAACCCCTACTATTGGAAATCACGATTTTTATGTAAAACTCGCTAGCATACGGAAATTTCTCGAAGCTGAGAACAAAGTGAAAATTTCTTTGCGCTTTCGAGGACGCGAGATGATGCATCAAGAATTGGGCCTTAATTTGCTGAATCGCCTGAAGGAAGAACTGGGCTCTCTAGCAAAAATCGATCAAGCGCCACAGCTGGAAGGGCGTAGTCTGCTGATGATCTTAAGTTCTTCTAAAAGCAAAATATAAACGTCGGTAGCTTTTCTCCATCCATGCGCTGTTGCAGAACGGCCAGAAAGCCACATCTGCACCTCTTTGATGCAGCAATTCCAAAGGGTTTTTTCTTGTGCGTATGCCCGTTGCCAGGTAGAGGAATAAAGGAGAATGTTCGTCGTTTCGGTAAGGCGATTCTTTCTGCAGGAGACTTTTCTCTACGTAAGCTTCTCTCTAAGAAAAAAGCGAACTTCCTTTCTCACTATTTTCTCTTTTGAAATTCTTCATCACGTGAATCTCGCATTTAGATGCGGATGCTGATTTTATTTGCCATAATGCACGGATATCACCTCGTACACCTTACTGCCACCAGGAGTACGCACGTCTACTGTGTCTCCCACACTTTTCCCAATAAGAACACGCGCTATAGGAGATGAAATAGAAATCAATCCTTCCTCTATGTTT
>JAISRK010000061.1 GCA_031273665.1 Holosporales bacterium | reverse complement strand
CGCAGGGTTTTGAGCCAGGCACACCGCTCCCCGTCATCATCTCGGTGTACGCAGATCGCACATTCTCTTTTGTTGTGAAAACGCCACCGGTCAGCTTTTTCTTAAAGAAAGCCGCAGGGATCGAGAAAGGCTCAAAGACGACAGGCCGTGGAGCCACCGTTGGAAAAGTAACGATCGCGCAAATACGCGAAATCGCAGAGAAAAAGAAGCAAGATCTAAATGCGTGGGACACCGAGGCCGCAGCACAGATGATTAAGGGTTCTGCACGATCTATGGGCATTGAGGTTGTGGGGTAACGATGGGAAAACGTCTCAAGAATATTCTCAAGAATTTTGATAGAAACAAATGTTACGCCCTGAAAGAAGCGGTCGCCTTCCTAAAGAAAGCGCCTACGCTGCATTTTGATGAAACGCTGGAAGTGGCGATCAACTTGAACATTGATCCACGAAAAACGGACCAAAATGTGCGCGGTATGGTGGCGATGCCGCATGGCACTGGCAAAACGATACGCGTTGCTGTCTTTTGCAAAGAGGCTAAAGTCTCCGAAGCGCTGGCTGCAGGAGCAGATCTCGCGGGCGCAGAGGATTTAGCCGGAAAAATTCAACAAAGCATAGATTTTGACGTCTGCATTGCCACTCCAGATATGATGGGAGTTGTCGGACGCCTCGGAAAAATTCTTGGACCGAAGGGATTAATGCCCAATCCAAAGCTCGGAACCGTCACCACGGACATTGTAGCAGCGGTGAAAAATGCAAAAAGTGGCCAAGTGGAATTTCGCACCGAAAAGGCCGGCATCGTGCATGCAGGGCTCTGCAAACTCAGTTTTTCACAAGAAAAAATCGAAGAGACCGTCAAAGCGTTTGTCGGCGCTGTTGTGCATGCGCGTCCTTCTGGTATAAAAGGAAGCTACGTGAAGAAAGTCTCATTGTCGACGACGATGGGACCTGGTATAAAGCTGGATTTAGGAGAAGTGAATAGCTTTTAGCGGTTTTTAGAAAAAAGGCATCTGTCAAAGATCGTCGGAGGAAATACTTAATCGAGTTTCCCTCTAGATCGACTCTATGCGGGGAGGCGTCAAGGAGAGATGAAAAAGATTGAGTGGAGCTTTTGGGAGTGATCCCGCCCCTCAGTCCGATAAGTCCTCGAACAAATTTGGCGATTACACGTGCAGAGAAAAGATTCTGGAAGGGGCTTGTCCGACGTAGACGGAGCGGTGGCCATGGGCGATCGTCTTACGTCTCTTGCTTGTGTACTCATGTACAGACAGATTCAAAAATGAGCAAAGCGTGTTAGGACATTATGGATCGCAAAGAAAAAGAAGCATTTATTGAGAAAATCAAAAGCAAACTGGCAAACAGTCAGTTGCTGGTGGTCTTGCGTCAGAAGGGATTGACGGTCACCGAGGTAACCGACTTGCGTACGCGTATGCGGGCAGAAGGCGCGTCTTATATCGTTTCCAAAAACACATTGTCGCGCCTGGCCGTGAAAGGCACGGCATTTTCTGGTATCACGGACTTTCTGGAAGGGCCAACAGCGCTGGCGTTCTCGTCTTCTCCTGTTGCCGTGGCAAAGGCCCTCTTCGGTTATGCCAAAACGCAGGAAGAAAAACTGACAATCGTCGGGGGAACCTACGAAGGACGGGTCCTCTCGTGTATGGAACTCGAAACACTGTCGCGTTTGCCACCTATAGATGCTCTGCGCGCAAAAATTATTGCCATTATTCAAACGCCAATGCAGCGTGTTGCCACAATAGCGCGGACCCCCGCAGAGCAACTTGCCCGCGTTGTCGGAGCTTATGCCCAGAGAGCTTAAAAGAACTGTATCTGGAGTAGATTGAAGAAGGGAAAAAGGAATGAGTGAAAATTTAAAGAAAATTGTTGATACACTTTCGAAATTGACAGTTATGGAAGCCGCAGAGCTGAGCAAGATGCTGGAAGAGGCTTGGGGGGTTTCTGCAGCAGCGCCTGTTGCCGTTGCCGCCGTGGCGGCACCGAGTGGTGGAGATGCTGCGGCTCCTGTTGCTGAAGAGAAAACTTCTTTTGATGTCATTCTCAAAGAGTCAGGTGCGGCGAAAATCAACGTTATCAAGGCTGTGCGCGAGATTACAGGGTTGGCCCTGACAGAATCCAAGGCACTTGTTGAATCCCCACCGAAGCCCGTTAAAGAAGGAGTTTCAAAGGACGAAGCAGAGAAAATGAAAGCGAAGCTTGAGGCCGCTGGCGCAAAAGTTGAGATTAAGTAAGGGATAAAGACTTGCATTTAGGCGGGAAATTCTTTAGATTTCTTCACGTTGCCTCTTTGTTGGGTCGTTGGCAAGAAAACTGCGAGAAATAGTCTGACGGATTCGGGCTTTTTCGGGTGGTGTGCTGAGGGTTCCGTCGACAGAGAGCTAATGAAAGAAGCGGCTAAAGTCCCGCGTTTTTCTGTTTGTATACCTCTTATGCACACGAACGGGCATAAGAATGTTCGAGACGATGGGAAAAAGCGTGATGCAACATCATCCAAGGGGCGTTAGTACTCCTGTTCGCCGGGAGCGCTTGTCTTTTCCCCATCTGTGTCATTCCTGCGCAGCGGACGAATTAAAGCAATAATGGAGAAGAGCTTGGCTAAACGATCACTCACTGAGCGAAAACGGTTTCGAAAGAGTTTTGGAAAAATCCCAGAGACTATCGCACTTCCAGATCTTATAGAGCTGCAGCGTTCGTCTTACGAAGCCTTTTTGCAACTTAAGGTGTTGCCGACAGAGCGCACCCCCTCCGGATTGCAAGGAGTGCTAGCCTCCGCTTTCCCAGTAAAAGATTTCTCAGGGCGCGCACAAGTCGATTTCTGCTATTACGAATTCGACGAACTGAAATATGACGAGGAAGAATGTCGCCAAAAAGGCCTCACGTATGCCGCTCCTCTGCGTACGACTTTTCGCCTGATCGTTTGGGATGTAGATGACGACACAGGGGCAAAAACGATCCGCGACATCAAAGAGCAAGCGGTTTATATGGGCGATATGCCGCTTATGACCCGCAGCGGAACGTTTATTATTAATGGGATCGAGCGCGTAGTCGTGTCACAGATGCAGCGTTCTCCTGGCGTTTCT
>JAISRK010000040.1 GCA_031273665.1 Holosporales bacterium | reverse complement strand
AAGATAAAAGGCAGTCGCAGTTTTTGTGTGAGAGTGGCGAGACGTTCCGCCATCATCAACACATGATCTCGGCTCTCTAATGTACAAGGACCAGCGATTAAAGTGAGGGGCAGATCACTACCGACTTGAAAAGACCCTATGGTAACGTGTTTATGCTTCATGTCCCTTGCCTTTCCGCTGCCATGCCGTTTGCACGAGGCGCACAAACAAGGGATGCGGCGCAAAAGGACGGGATTTAAATTCTGGGTGAAATTGCACCGCGACAAACCAAGGATGATCCTTGTATTCCACAACCTCTGGGAGATTTCCATCCGGAGAGACACCAGAAAAACACAACCCCACTTTTTCAAGGCGTTCTTTGTATGTGTTATTCACCTCGTAACGATGGCGATGGCGCTCTTCTATAATCTTTTGTCCTTCGTAGACTTCCGCAAGACGTGTTCCTGGCTGAACAACGCAGGGATATGCCCCCAATCGCATCGTTCCCCCCATATCACCTAACGCCGTGCGTTTCTGTAACTGCGCACCCTGCATCCATTCTGTCATTAACGCAACAACAGGCTCAGAAGTCTCACCGAATTCTGTGGAAGAAGCATCTGGCAAGTGGAGTAACTGACGTGCTGCTTCAATAATCACGAGTTGCATCCCCAAACAAATACCTAAGAAAGGGACCTTATTTTCTCGTGCATAGCGAATAGCCTCTAGTTTTCCTGGAATGCCTCGCGTTCCAAATCCTCCGGGCACGATGATTCCCTGCACCTCGGGCAAGGTCTGATGGACACGTTCTTCGTCTTCTGTATCAACCCACCGCACTTCCACTTTGAGCTTTTGATCAACGCCGGCATGAGAAATAGCTTCCTGAAGCGATTTATACGCCTCTAAAAAGTGTGCGTACTTTCCAAAAACGCCGATACAAACGGTCCCTTTCGGATTCTGCCATTGCGCGACCAGATTCTCCCAAATCGTCAGGTCGATATGTGTCGTTTTCAACCCAAAGTACCGACACAAAGCGCCATCTAAGTCGCTTTTATGAAAATTAAGAGGGATCTTGTAGATCCAAGAAGCATCCGGAGCGTCCACGATATGCTCTTCTGGGACGTTACAGAAGAGGGAGAGTTTTTTGCGCGTTGCTTCTTCAAAACCATTCGCACTGCGGCAAATAAGAAACTCGGGTTGAATGCCGATGCTGCGAAGTTCGCGAACCGAGTGCTGACTGGGCTTGGTTTTCAGTTCACCTGCCGAAGCAATATAGGGAAGCAAGGTCAGATGGATGTTGACGGAACGTTCTCGCCCCAAATCGAGCCTCAATTGACGGATAGCTTCGAGAAACGGCAAGCTCTCGATATCACCGACAGTGCCTCCAACCTCACAGATAACAAAATCAACATCCTGTGCTTCAAAAAGAACAAAGCGCTTAATCTCGTCAGTAATGTGAGGGACGACTTGTATGTCCGAACCCAGATAGTCTCCGCTCCTCTCTCGCGAGATCACCGATGAATACACCTTGCCCGTTGTCAGTAAGTCCATAGAGCGCGTCGGGATCCCTGTAAAACGCTCATAATGACCCATATCTAGGTCTGTTTCACCTCCATCGTTGGTAACGTATACCTCTCCATGTTTGTATGGATTAATCGTTCCCGGATCGACATTAATGTAAGGCTCAAGCTTTTTAAGGCGGAGCGAAAACCCCCGTGCTTGGAGAAGAGCTCCAACAGAAGCCGACGCAATTCCCTTTCCGACAGAAGAGACAACGCCTCCTGTAACAAAAATAAAACGCGGGAATGTCACTCCTCTTGGCCTTTTCCCTGAGAGACATCTGCCGGTATTTCTGGTTGACTCTTTTCCTGAGAGACATCTGCCGGTATTTCTGATGGCTGTTGCGTTGAAGAAACAGGCTGGGTGACCTCAGATTGCTGCGCTACTTCATCGATTAAAGATCTTTTTGCTGTTTGTGTATGGTGATGATGCACGTAAGACGCCATCACCAAGCAGTTTACGACAAACAATCCCGCCAGGATCGCTGTCGCCCGCGTCAGTAAATTCGCCTGACCGCGGGGAGTCAGCACACCACCGGATCCGCCGCCCATGCCCCAGGCGCCTCCCTCGCTTTTTTGCAACAGAATCACTGTTACCAGCATGATGGTTATCACGAAATGCAAAGAAAGAAGAAACGTCATCATATACAAATAACCCTAATTGCTCGTTGATCTGAAGAACAGTGTACCGAAGCTTACGAGATTTTGTCTAGATGCTGGATGATCGCTAAAAATTCGTCAGCTTTTACACTCGCTCCCCCAACAAGTACCCCTTGAACTTCTTTCAAAGAGAGGAAATCTTGGGCGTTCGCTGCCGTTACGGAACCACCGTATAAAAACGGAACATCGTGCATCTCTTGTGCTTCCAGGATATCGTGGATTACACGACACGCCTTCTGTATGTTGGCGCGTGTCGGTGTTTTCCCTGTGCCTATCGCCCATACGGGCTCATAAGCAACAATAAGTCCTGGAATACAACCGAGAGAAGATACGTGACACAATTGTTGGTACAACGCCTCTTCCATCCGTCCGCCTTCTCGTTGCTCTTCCGTCTCGCCAACGCACAAAATGGGTGCAAGGCCTGCTTCAGTAATCCGTCGCATCTTTTCGAGGACAACGGCATCGCTCTCTCGATAAAGATGTCGTCGTTCAGAGTGTCCCACCAATCCGTAGCAACATCCTATGTCTTTAGCCATATTGGCGCTAATTTCTCCGGTAAAAGCTCCTTTTGAAGCTGCAGCGATATTTTGAATGCCCAAAAATGCCACTCCCTGGATTGCGTCGCAGAATGCCTTCAGATAAGGAGCTGGAGGGCAGACAATGGCGCACGCTCCTTGAGGAATCGTTGCGCGTTGTTCATACAAAAAAGTGCCGTAAGCCTCCGCAAAAGCCAAAGAGCCATTCATCTTCCAGTTCGCGACAAAAATTTTTCGTCCCAGGTGGGGCCACATCTTTTCTCGTGTGTCTCTCGACATCTGTTGTGCCGCTCCTTAGAATGCCTACTGTTGTTCTATAATAAGACAGGTCTTAATGCTAGAATTCATTCGCGGGTTTTCTCGATCGATTGCCGCAAAAACACTCTTCTTCCTCATTGCTTTTGTTTTTATCCTATGGGGCATGGGAGGCGTTGTAATGCATCTGAGCGCTCCCGATTACCTCCTTAAAGTGGGCAGCAAAAAAATCACTGCACGGGAATTCAGTTTGGCGTATCGACGGAGCAAAGAGAGTCTGCAAGAAAAAATCGGCTTTATCAGTGACGAGAAGGCAAAAGAGTTGCAACTGCCAGAACAAGTGCTCCGTTCTTTCATCCATCGGCATCTGATAGTGCA
>JAISRK010000023.1 GCA_031273665.1 Holosporales bacterium | reverse complement strand
GAATCGGGCTAATCGGAGAATACGTTGGGCGTACATATCTTTCCGTCTGTCAGCATCCACGTTTTGTTATCCGTGAAATTGTGGAAACCGCCCCATCGAAACGGAGAAAATAGGTGTCCATGAAA
This sequence comes from Holosporales bacterium, assembly GCA_031273665.1. Lineage (GTDB taxonomy): Bacteria > Pseudomonadota > Alphaproteobacteria > UBA3830 > JAIRMZ01 > JAITIJ01. The sequence continues at coordinate 6,943 of JAISRK010000023.1, read as the reverse complement.
ATACTGATTTTAGGCGTTAATGGTTTTATCGGGAACCATCTCACCGAACGCATTTTAAGCGAGGAAGACTGGGAAGTGTTCGGTATGGATCTCGCAGACGATAAACTGGGAGCATTGTTGACCAATCCGCGCTTTCATTTCGTAGAAGGCGATATCACAATCAATCACGAGTGGATCGCTTATCATATTCGCAAGTGCGACGTTGTGTTGCCACTCGTTGCCATCGCGACGCCAGCGACTTACGTTTCAGATCCTTTGCGTGTTTTTGAACTCGATTTCGAGGCTAACCTGGATGTTATCCGGAAAACGGTCCTTTATAAAAAGCGCCTCGTTTTCCCTTCGACTTCTGAAGTGTATGGTATGTGTCAAGAAGAGGCTTTCGATGAAGAAACGTCTCTTTTTGTCGTTGGCCCCATCAATAAACAGCGCTGGATTTACTCTTGCTGCAAGCAACTAATCGATCGGATTGTCTACGCCTATGGCTTGAGGGACAACTTGGAGTACACACTATTCCGTCCGTTTAATTTCATTGGGCCTAAACTGGATACCATCCAAGAACCCAAAGAAGGAAGTGCGCGAAGCGTGGCGCAATTTATCAGCAATATTCTGCATACTGGGGAGATAAAACTCGTCGATGGCGGTCAGCAGCATCGCTGTTTTACGTACGTCGACGATGGAATTGATGCGCTAATGCGTATCATTCGCAATCGTGATGGCTGCGCCTCTCGACGCATTTTTAATATCGGCAATCCAAAGAATGACGTTTCTGTGAAAGTTCTTGCAGAAAAGATCGTTGCGGCAGCGAAAAACTATCCCAAGATTGCCGACTTAGCACATCGTACGAAAATCACCTCTGTGCCGGCGTCCGCTTATTACGGAGAATCGTATCAAGACACAAGTCGCCGCGTTCCCTCCATCAAAAATGCCCAACAGTATTTGGGATGGACCCCGACAACCTCTTTGGATAACGCCTTAAAACAAACCCTTGATTTTTATTTTGCATAGAGGACCGACCCTGCACGCAGCAGAATCATGGACAAGGATGCCCTGAGATGAAATTTCTTGATCGCGCCAAAATATATGTAAAAGCGGGAGACGGAGGCAATGGATGTTGCAGCTTCCGTCGTGAAAAATTCATCGAATTCGGGGGCCCAGATGGAGGAGACGGGGGCAAAGGCGGCGATGTTTTAGTGAAGGCAACACGTAATCTCAATACTCTGATCGATTACCGCTATCAGCAGCACTTTCGTGCAGAGCGCGGTGAACACGGCAAAGGACGCCAGAAAACAGGCGCTAAGGGAGCCGATATTACGTTACGAGTTCCTCTCGGCACACAGATCTGCGAAGAAACAACAGGTCTTATGCTGGCAGATGTAACAGACGATGGGCAGTGCTTTCTTCTGGCCAAGGGAGGTCGTGGCGGCTGTGGTAATGCACGCTTCAAAAGCTCAACCTGCCAAGCGCCCACACGGGCAGATCCGGGAGAGGCAGGAGAAGAACTCGTGGTCTGGTTACATATGAAACTCATTGCGGATGTCGGGTTGATTGGCCTCCCTAACGCCGGAAAATCTTCTTTTCTCAAGATGGCGACAAAGGCACGTCCAAAAGTGGCGAGCTATCCATTCACGACGCTGCATCCACAACTGGGCGTAGCATCCTACAAAGGAAAGGAATTTGTTCTGGCCGATATTCCCGGTTTAATCGCTGGCGCTCATCAAGGCATTGGTCTGGGAGATCGATTCCTTAGCCATATAGAACGGTGTAGCAGTGTGCTGCATATTATCGATGCAACACAAGAAAACCTGTACGACGTTTATCAAACGGTGCGGCACGAACTTGTCTCTTATGGAGCGGCGTTAGAGCACAAGCAGGAGTGGATAGTATTAAACAAAAAAGACCTATTTTCTCCTCAAGATTTTGAAGAACGCAGAACGGCGTTAGCCACACGCTTGGGACATCCTGTTTTCGCCCTATCGAACCAAACAAAGGAAGGTCTCGACGTCCTTTTCGACGCTTTACTACCGGGTCTAGCGCCTGCTGTGATACAGCCAAATGGAGCGGATCACTCAGAGTTAGAAGAAGCTTAATAAGAACGCTTATTGCGGAACACAGAAGCGGTTGGGTCATCAAGGATCGTTCCACGCCAACTTTTGAAAAGTCTATAGACCAAAAACGAACACCTGGATATTCGACTCCGTGGGGCGTTTTGTTGCCATAACGTTACCCCCTCTGATTGCGCCAGTAAACTACGTCACAGAGCTTAGGACTCCCTGACATTTTCAGAAGCATGCGCTTTTTCCGGTGGGGTTTTTTCCGTATGCGCTAGGGGAATGAGTTCTGCTGAAACGGCAGGACATATCAGCGAGGTTGAAATGCCCGTCTATCGTCTCCTTTGAGAATTCCTACGATATGGGTGGGCGAGAAATCTCCACCAGGTCTTGGTTTCCTGTTGTAGAGAGCGTATACTTCCCCCCTGACGCACCATCATAGTAAGCGTGCGTATGGGGAAATAATTATGGGACCATTGATGCCGCGCGCGACAGCAATTTGGCTCGTCGACAATACTGGGCTTACGTTTGATCAAATTGCTCAGTTTTGCGATTTGCATATCCTAGAAGTTCAAGCGATTGCTGACAATGAAGTGCATGTGGGGATGAAAGGCATCGACCCCGTTGCTGCAGGTCAATTGACCCTCGAAGAAATCGAGCGTTGTACCAAAGACCCGAACGCACAGCTCCAACGCACCGTCGTGCCTTCTGTTGGAAAAAAGAAAACGCGTCGCAAGTACATCCCCCTTGCACGACGCCAGGAAAGACCGAACGCTATCCTCTGGCTCATTAAGTACCATCCAGAGCTCTCTGATGCGCAGATTTGCACGTTATTATCGACAACGCGTCCAACTGTAAAAGCGTTGCGCGAGGGCACGTACGCTCGTCTCCAGGAATTAACCCCAAAATCCCCCGTGCAACTTGCCTTTTGTTCGCAAGACGAACTGGAGGTCGCCGTCCTTAAGGCGCACCAGACAGCATCACTGTAAGAGTTTCTTCACATGACCCTCTGCTGTTGGATTTTAGCAGACGCGGGAAAGATAGGCTCGCAAAACCAAGCCATCGGCCTAGCCGAGCGCATGGGATGGCCTTTCCGGTTACATCGTATAGACCTCCCGTGTATAACGCTCAAAACCCAACAGAGGAAGTGGTTGCACCGGTTGGAGCGCTGTTCTCCATATCCGTCTATTGTGATCTCCGCTGGTCGACGAAGCCATCCTGTCGCCGTTGCATTTAAAAAGCGGCATCCAGAAGTTTTCACGATCGCGTTGTTGAACCCGTATAGAGCACTACCTCGTTTTGATCTGGTCATCGCCCCCGAACATGAAGGCCTATGCGGCCCCAATGTTTTGCCGACTAAGGGCGTACTCCATCGCATCACAGATGAATCTCTAAAAAAAGCTCTACAACAAGAGAATTTCGCCACCCTCCGTCGTCCCCTACTCGGAGTACTCATTGGAGGAGCGAGTAAGCACTATAACTGGACACGGTCTGCGGCAGAAAGTCTGATGGCGCATTGTCCTCCCTTTACACAACCCCATCTCCCATGTTTCCGACTGTTGCTAAACACGTTAAAAGAACTACATACCGCAGGGTGGAGTGTTGTCGTCCTTCCCTCTCGTCGAACGCCTGCTTGGCTTGTCCAAGAACTCGACAAATGTGCCGCCTCACACGCTTTCATCATCGTTGATAAGGGGACAGGGGCTTTCAACCCCTATATTTCCGTTCTGGCCGCTTCGGATGCGTTGCTCGTAACAGCGGATTCCATATCGATGATTTCTGAAGCCTGTGCCACTCAAAAACCGGTATATGTTTTTCCCCTTGCAGGATTCTCGCGTAAACTGTCTGTCTTGCATGCTGCTTTTTATCGAACAGGCGAAGCGCGTCCTTTTAAGGGATCTGTCGACCATTGGACTCCCACTCAAGAAGAACATTTGGTAGAGACGATCGTTGCATCGAAAGTAAAAGACTTTTTCCGGAAGTCCGAGGATCAAGACGATAAATCGCGTTCTTCTTTCCATCCGTAGACCGCCACTTTCCATCAATAGAGAAGTTTGATATAAAAGGGCGGTTTATCGAGAAAAGAGGACGCTGTGTTGGTTTTTGTTCGCGACAATAATGTGGATCAGGCGCTCCGCGCTCTAAAAAAGAAAATGCAACGTGAAGGTATTTTCCGAGAGATTAGATTGCATCGGCACTTTGAAAAACCCTCTGAACGCCGCGTAAGAGAGCGGGCAGAAGCGATGCGACGCGCCCGCAAACTTGCCCGCAAACGTGCTGAACGCGAAGGAGGATAGTCCGTGCTGACTGTTGCCCCCTTTTAAAGGACCCGTTTTCTCCAAAAAATATCTTGACAATTAAACCTCCAGAGCTAAAAAAGAAAGAGTGTTGGCTGCTAAGGGAGGTCTGTCATGGGCAAGAAATTTTGTGGGACGGTGTTATTGTTGTGTTTGTGTGGACAAAGCGCGTGGGGGAGTGAAAGTGAATTAGGAAACTATTTGGCGGCCCCTCCCCCTCCTCCAGAAGTTAAAAACTCAGAAGGAGCACGGTCTTTCGCGGGATTCTATGTAGGTTTTGGGATGACGCATTCTCAAACTATAAACGAGATATCCAGCGAGAGAGACTCCTTGATCTATGATAATCTTGCGGCGTTTGCACCTAATGACCAGGGATTCGGTGATGAGGGCCGAACCTCTTCGGTTATAAGGGACTTGATAGTGGCTGGCGCCATACGTGACGGGATGGATGTTGAATCCTTTTCTTCCTCTTTCACTGCGGGGCCGGGGACTATCGAACGTTTTTCTGTATCCGTCTCCCCCGGCATTGCACAGCAGCTTAAAGCAGGAGGGGGACGACCAGGCGGCTTCCTTACCTTCGGATATGGGGATGTTGTTTGGGATCAAGTCTATCTTGGCGTGGAGATGACCGTTGATTTCACTGGGCACGAACACAATGTGGTGGGGAGCCTGGATGCGTATACCGATACTTACGATGTGGAGAGTTGTGGGACGACTCTTAGCCTTGTGTTCCGTCCAGGAATATGGTGCGAATTTTGTCAGTCACTGCTTTATGCAAGGCTGGGACTGTGTACGACACGACAAGAAATTTCAAATACCTATGGAACCGCTTCTCTAATCAGTATGGCCCCTGTTCTTGGAGCAGGCATCCAGACAAAGCTTCAGGACAATTTCTCAATGTCTTTGGAAGTCGATTGGCGCCTGTCAGCAGAGACATCTAGACATTTTGGGCGTCATGTAGTTGCCTCTTTGCTGTCACAGGGTGCCGGGATGCAAGACGTACGCTTCTGGCGCGATGCCAATATGTGTTTAAAATCGGGAGGATATGCCGCCCGCGTGATGCTGCGTTATCAGATGTAAGAATGACTCTTTTGAACGCTGTCCGTTTAAAGTGTGTTGCCCTCTGATAAGCTGAGCGTATTACAAGGAAATTGGGTTCCGCTTTGTTCCGCACACTGTTGCGTTTAGAGGGGGGCGTCGGTGTTTTTTACAGGAATCCTTTTCAGTCAATTGTCTGCTTATCCTAGATATTCCCCCCTCCTTTTATCCACAGGAAGTAAGGTGAGTCGAGAAAAGGCACAAAAAAACTGCTAAATTCTTTGAGAGTTATAACGACTCCTTACTGTTCAAAAAGACTGCCATTAATGCAGCTTGGGGAATGCGTCAGCAAGTTCCCTTCCTCCACCCTTCATTCGTTTTCAGGGGAAAAAAACATCTTGACGAGTACAAATAAATGTCCTAGAAAGAAATAAAGGAGTTCTTACTGAATCAAATAAAAATAGGAGCATTTGAAAATGAAAAGTAAGTTGTTATCTAAAGGCTGTTTGTTGCTATGTGTGTTGATGGGCGTTAGCGCAAATAGCTGTTATGGAATGAGAGGAAGGTTTGATCAAACCCAGGCCAGGATCACACAACAACAGGCTGAATTGGTAGACCGACAGAATAGTGAAATAATAAGTTTGAGGACGCAAATTGAGACATTGGAAACGGAGAAAGACACATTACAAGGGCAGCTAGCAGAACGAAACCAGCTTATCGAGCAACTCCAGCTGAACCGCACAGATCTTAATCAAAACATTCAGAGTCTTACCATGAGGATGGAAGACGCCAATGCGCAATTAGCAGCCCGCAGGTCAGTTGTAACCTGGTTGAAAGACACGCCCTTCCCCATTGCTGCCATCAGTTTTAGTGCTATAGGTGCTGGTGTGGGCCTTCTTATTTATCAATTGTTCTCTAAAAACGACCCTTTAGCGACGCCTGAGCGTTCCTATGGTGAGCCTTCAAAGCGGCGAGATTAATTCGTCGCTTTCAAAGGAACGGAACACGAGCATAGCGTGAAGGGTGGCCAAGAAGGGTGTGTAGATTCTGAGTCTAAATGCAGAGAGCCGTGGGGTGGTTTGATCTCGTGTTTTCTAAGAATACGGTATGCGCTTTATCGGCTACTGCTCTACGCTGAAGCTGTACAAGCACGATAAAAAAAGTGCCTGTGAAAATTTTACTAGTCAATGTAGCTTTTACTCTTGGAGTGAGCATTCTTTTCGAAGCTTAAGAATATTTTGGGCGTTTCTGAAAATCGGCAGCATGCAATGATTTCTATGCCGAATGCTGGTAATGCCGAAGGATATGCACTTTCAGCGCGATATCGCGATGTGTTTAAAATCAAAAAATTGAGAGAATCCGCCGCTCGCGTGACGCGACATCATCAGATATGGCGGTGATTCCTTTAAAAGACTTGCCTATTTTCATGATAAAAACGTCTTTACTTTTCCGGATAAATGCGATAGAAACTTGCAGAGTTTATTATTTATTATAGGGTGAACAATGAAAAGTAAGTTGTTATCTAAAGGCTGTTTGTTGCTATGTGTGTTGATGGGCGTT